>JBEINN010000082.1:0-4564 GCA_040378115.1 Candidatus Planktophila sp.
ATTTTCATGTGTCCGAGAGGGGACTTGAACCCCTAATCCCTTGCGGGAACTAACACCTCAAGCTAGCGCGTCTGCCAATTCCGCCACCCGGACTAAGTGATGGGAAAGGATAGCAATTGGGTGCAAGAATAGCGAAATGAGTACTGCACATAGCGAACTTGAACTAGAGGCCATCCGAATTTGCCAGGAATTAATTCGAATCCCAAGCGTTAACTATGGAGATGGCAAGGGCGATGAAAAGGCGGTGGCTGATTACATCGTTGCGTTGTTATTGGAAGTAGGAATAGAACCAACTATTTATGAATCTGCGCCTGGTCGTTGCAACGTGATAGCGCGCATTAAAGGTAGTAACTCACAACGTCCAGGATTGGTCGTGCACGGACATATTGATGTTGTGCCAGCCAATGCGGAGGATTGGTCTGTAGATCCATTCTCAGGTGTGATCAAGAATGGTTTTATTTGGGGTCGCGGCGCAGTAGATATGAAAAACATGGACGCAATGATTCTTGCAACGGTTAGAGAATGGAAGCGCACTGGATATGTTCCAGAGCGCGACATTGTGTTGGCTTTTTTTGCAGATGAGGAAGCTGGAAGTATTTTCGGCTCACACTTTATGGTGAGGAACCACCCTGAAGTTTTTGCGGGCTGCACTGAGGCTGTGTCAGAGGTAGGTGGTTTCTCAGTAACCGTTACAGGCGGAAAACGTTTGTACTTGATTGAAACCGCTGAAAAAGGAATTCACTGGATGCGGCTCACGGCAGAAGGACGTGCAGGTCATGGCTCCATGATGAATGATGACAATGCAATCACTCGTCTTTCCGAAGCTATTGCCAGAATTGGGCGCTTTGAATGGCCGCAGCGCTATAGCAAAACAGTAAAAGCGTTCTTTAAGCGAATTGCGGAAGAAACAGGCAAGCCGTACAACGAAGATGATCTGCGTCCATTGTTGAAGGAGATAGGTTTTGCTTCAACAATGATTGGCGCAACCCTTCAAAATACAGCTAATCCAACGATGCTTGATGCTGGATATAAAGCAAATGTAATCCCTGGTTCAGCAAGTGCAACCGTCGATGGTCGCTTCATTCCAGGCTTTGAAGATGAGCTGAATTCAACTATTAAATCTTTGATTGGTGAGAACATCACTGTCGAGACAATTACCCGTGATAAAGCTTTGGAGGTTCCATTTGAAGGCGACCTCGTAGAAGCCATGTGTAACGCTCTGATAAAAGAAGACCCTGTCGCTATCCCAGTTCCTTATGTGATGAGCGGGGGAACCGACAACAAAGCGCTAGCGGATCTTGGAATTATCGGTTATGGATTCTCACCTTTGAAATTGGATGCAGATTTCAATTTCATGGCAATGTTCCACGGAGTTGATGAAAGAGTTCCTGTGGATGGTCTTACTTTTGGCACAAGAGTTTTAAAGGACTTCTTAGAACATGCTTAAAGGCTTATTTCGTCAAGCGCGGTTCGAACGATGCCGGGGAGTGAAATTTCCTCACTCTTAAGTACTCCACGTAGTTGCGCGCCAGTTCGCGCGCCGATCAATGCACTCGTCACACCTGGTGCATCGCGTACCCAGGCCAGAGCGACTTCTAGTGGTGAAAAACCTAAACCTTCCGCAGCTACAGCGACCGCTTCAACTATCTTTGATGAAGGAGCATCAAGATAAGGCTCGATATGTTTTGCAAAGTGTGGGGCAGCACCACGTGAATCACTCGGAACGCCCTTTCTATACTTTCCAGTAAGAACTCCACGAGCTAACGGTGCCCATGCCAAAAAACCCAAACCACATTCAACTGAGGCATCGATAAGTTCATACTCGGCAGATCGATTGAGTAAGGAGTATTCACCCTGAACCGTAGTCAATGGTGCTTTCATTGAATTTGATTGTTGCTTCGTTGCAGCACGAGCTAACTGCCAACCCGAAAAATTGCTGATTCCAACATAGCGAGCTCGCCCAGTTGTGTACGCATAATCAAGTGCAGATAAGGTGTCATCCAGCGGTGTCAATTCATCCCAACTATGAACCTGCCAGACATCTACATAATCGGTACCAAGTCGAATAAGGGAACGATCAAGATCCGCGATCAAGGCATGTCTGGATGCATCCACTTTTCTCACACCATCTGAAAAATTGATTCCCGCTTTGGTAGCAATAATTACTTCATCTCGTGGAAAGAGAGTCCCAATCAACCCACCGATCACACGTTCGCTATCTCCATCACCGTATGTAGCGGCGGTATCTAAAAAGTTTCCACCTGCGTCTAAGAATGCTCGACATTGGTCGGCAGCTTCAATCTCATCGGTGTCTCGACCCCAAGTCATAGTGCCTAAACCAAGACGGGAGAGTGCTAAACCACTATTACCGGCCCGTCGCATTTCCATGGCGTGACCTTAGCAAGGCTAAGGGGCAAAGTCTGCGATAGCCTTTCATTATGCGTTTGGTTTTAATTCGACATGCCCACTCCGAGTCCAATGCCGCCGGCGTATTGTCTGGTCGAATCCCTAACGTGCATTTGTCGGCAAAAGGTGTAAAGCAAGCTGAACAGTTATCGCTGCGTCTAGGCGGTTTCCCTGTCGCTCAGATGCGAATTTCTCCAATGGAAAGATGTTTTGAAACAGTTGCACCATGGATAAATGAGTTTGTCCTTGCAGCAAATCCTAGATTTGAACCATTAATGGATCCAATGCTCAATGAAGTTGATTATGGCGACTGGAGCGGTAAACGCTTAGCAACTCTTTCTCGTAAGAAAGAGTGGAAAACGATTCAAGAATCTCCAAGTCGTATGTACTTTCCGGGCGGCGAGGGCATCGCTGCCATGCAAGCGCGTGCCATGAAATCTGTTCATGAAGTGGCTTCACTATCTGATTCAAAAATTGCAGTCTTTGTTAGTCATGGCGATGTAATTAAATCAATCGTTGCATCTGCTTTAGGTATGCACCTGGATGAATTTCAACGAATCATCATTGACCCCGCTTCAGTGTCGGTCATTGAATACAACTCCATAAAGCCCCGTATCGTGCTTGTAAATGACACTCGCGCCGTCGTTACAGATTTACTGAAAGCACCAAAGCGATCAAAGAATCTTTTAGGCGGGGGATCTGGTAAGTGAGACACATCTTTACTCATCCCGAGCGATGTGTTGCAGGAACAATAGGTGCGCCAGGTGAGCGCGCTTTCTTCATTCAGGTGCGCAACAAAGGGCGAGTCATAAGTGTTGCTTTAGAAAAGGCGCAGGTTCAAGCAATCGGCAGTCGGCTTGAACTAATTGTCGCTGAGGTTAGAAAGGCTAACCCCTTAATTTCTATGGAAAGCGTTCCACAAGATGACGCTCCGCTAGAAACACCTGTCGATGAAGAGTTTCAGGTAGGGGCGATTTCCCTTGCGTGGAATGAGCTAGACCAACTTCTCTCTTTTGAACTATATGAATTGGAAGATGATGAGCAAGAAGAAGAAGGACAAGTTCTAGAAATCAATTTTTCACTTGGTATGGCCATTGCTTTTGCTCAGCGCTCAAAAGCTTTAGTCAATGCGGGGCGCTTACCCTGTCCCTTTTGCGGAATCCCGATCGATCCACGGGGACATTTATGTCCTAGGGCAAATGGCTACAGAAGATAAGTTAGCCAAGCTGCAAAACGGGACACTTCGAGTCACTGGACGATTGATCGATGCCTCTAATGCAACGCTGTATGCGATCGCTGAACTCGATGGTGCCGAAATGGTGTGCATCTACAAACCAATAGCTGGTGAGCGGCCACTGTGGGACTTTCCTGATGGCTGCTTAGCTCATAGAGAATTTGCCGCTTACCTCGTCAGTGAGCATTTAGGTTTCCATGTTGTTCCATTAACGGTTCTCCGAGATGGTCCCTACGGAAAAGGTATGGCCCAAGAATGGATCGATATTGATGAATCAATCGATCTTGCACAATTCTTTTCCTCCGATCACCCACGCCTTCGCTCCATGGCATTGTTTGATGCTGTAGTTAACAACACTGATCGAAAGATTGGCCACTTGTTGCCAGTAAACAGGGAGATCGTTTATGGATGTGACCACGGGGTCGCTTTTCATGTTGAAGACAAGTTGCGAACAGTTTTATGGCAGTGGGCTGGCGATCTGCTTACTGAGGATGAAATCGAGTTGCTTCAAAGAGCAGCTAGTTCATTACAAGGAGAATTTCGTGTGCAGTTAGAGCAACTACTTACAGCCGACGAGATAGATGCTTTAGCAATGCGCGTTAACAGACTGCTTGCACAAGGTTGCTTCCCACATCCGAGCCCTGATTGGCCTGCAGTTCCGTGGCCCGCCTTCTGAGTTAGTAATACGATTAGCAAATGAATTCTTGGGCCACGCCGACGATTCCTGCATTAGGCAAAACCAGAGATCTCCCTGCGTTAGCTCTGACAGATACTGCCACGACCGCCAAGAAGGCACTTCCCAAGAAAGACGTGTATCGCATGTATGTCTGCGGAATCACTCCGTATGACGCTACCCATCTGGGACACGCCGCCACATATTTAACTTTTGATCTCATTAATCGCTACTTGCGGGCTGCTGGCGCC
>JBEINN010000072.1:0-4962 GCA_040378115.1 Candidatus Planktophila sp.
AGAAGATCCGAGATCGCCAGATGCAACATCGATTACGCGGAATGGAATCTCCATCGCATCGAGAAAATCCTTTTCCCACTGCAATAAACGCTTGTGCTCTTCTTGTGCTTGATCTGGATGGCAAAATGAAAACATCTCAACTTTGTCGAATTGGTGAACCCGAATAATTCCGCGAGTATCTTTTCCATATGTTCCTGCTTCGCGGCGGAAACATGATGAATAACCTGCATAACGGATTGGAAGTTTATCGGCCGGCAAAACTTCATCCATATGCATTGCAGCTAGTGGAACCTCTGATGTACCAACTAAATACACATCATCTTTTTCAAGATGGTAAACATTTTCTGCAGCTTGCCCAAGGAAACCAGTTCCTTCCATAGCAGCTGGATTGACAAGTACTGGTGGAATTACAGGAGTAAATCCAGCTTTAAGCGCAGATGAGATTGCGTAATTAACTAGCGCAAATTCCAACATTGCACCAACGCCTGTTAAGTAATATGAACGAGATCCGGCAACTTTTGCACCGCGCTCGGTATCGATTGCACCCAACAACTTACCGAGCTCTACGTGATCTTTTGGTTGAAAATCAAATGTGCGAGGAGTCCCGACATGTTCAATAACTACAAAATCTGCTTCTCCTCCGATTGGTGCAGCAGGATCCAAAATATTTGAAAGCTGCATGATTAACTGCTTGCTCTCTTCTTCTACTGCAGCACGCTTTGAATCTGCCTCTTTTACCTTTGTTGCAAGCTCTTTTGCGTTTTCTAGCAACGCAGCCTTTTCATCGCCTTTTGCTGCACCAACTGATTTAGACAAAAGGTTTTGTTCTGCACGTAAAGTTTCGAATTTTTCAATCGCTGCTCGACGAATTTCATCAATTGCAATTACTTTGTCAACAATCGAAGCATCTTCTCCGCGACCTGTTTGAGATGCGCGGACTGCGTCAGGGTTCTCGCGTAAGTACTTGATGTCGATCATTTACTTGCCTTTTCTCGTGGGTATGAGCCAAGGAATCGGATGTCTTCGCAGATTGCTCGAAGGCTTTCTACTGCCTCCTTCACGGATGCATCTGCGATGTGACCCTCAGCGTCAATAATGAAATGGTAATGGCCAAGTTCTAGTCCAGTCGGACGTGATTGAATAAAAGTTAGGTTTACGTCGCGCTTGGCGAACTCCGTCAAGATATCTAGCAACGCTCCAGCGTGATCCATTGCAATAAACACTGCAAGTGAGGTGCGATCCCATCCTGTGTTCTTTGGAATTGTGCCTGGCTTTGAAACCAAAATAAAGCGTGTGATGGCTCCGATGTTGTCACCGATATTGTCAGCAATGACGCGCAAGCCATAGTGAGCTGCAGCTACTGGTGCAGCAATCGCTGCATCAAAATCACCGCGTGAAATCGCCTCGGCTGCTGCTGCAGTTGAGGCTGTAGAAATCAATTCTGCATCTGGATAATGGGTTGCTACATAGTTTCGGCATTGCGCTTCTGCATGAGGGTGCGTTGCGATTCGCAAAATTTCTTTGTCATCACCTTTTATCATTAAAGCAAAAGAGACTGGCAAAGTTACTTCGCCAACAATCGTAAGTGGTTCACCTGTTGCCAGTTCGTCAAGTGTGCGGGCAACAACACCTTCAACAGAGTTTTCAATTGGGACTAAAGCAAAATGAGCTTTACCTAAGCGGACTGCATCGAGCGCTGCAGTGACATTGGCGTAAGGCATTAGGCGATCATTAGAAGAAGTGATCTTTTTAAGAGCCGCCTCTGTAAATGTTCCCTTGGGACCGAGATAGGCGTATGTACTCACTTGCTAATGGTACCCGAGTACTGACCTCGCATATGACGGGGTATTGGTAATCAAGACATCCACACCGTTATCAGCGCAAAAGCGCACATCATCAGCACTGTCAACGGTCCATACAAAGAGTTTGCGTGGGTCTTGATTCAAATACGGTTTATTTCTAAATGCAGAAATTCCAGGACCAATAACCCGGGCTGAAGTAAATCGCCGCATCGCAAATGAAAACTTGTCATGAAGTAAAGCCACGGTTTGTTGATGTGGATCTATTCTGCGAATGTTTTCAAGAGCTAGCCACGAAAAAGACATGATAGAAATCTGAGCCGACTGTTTTTCTTGATGCAGTAATTCCATAACTTTCTTTTCCACGGCGTTGCCACTTGGAACTGGATGTTTGGTTTCGATCGCTAACTCTTTCTTGTTATCCCTAGCCAAAATCAATAGCTCTTCTAAAGTCATAGTTTGCGGATATAGTCTTTTGATCTCTGAAAAATTTGAATCGGCAATCCGCGCAGATTTACCCGCGATACGTTGCATGTCTGAGTCATGCCAGAGAATTACTTGCTTGTCCTTAGTTAATCGAACATCACATTCGAAACCATCAGCCCCGTCATCAATGGCCGCTTTATAGGCAACCATCGTTAATTCTGGGTGTTGCTTCGAGGATCCGCGGTGGGCGTAAATCTTCACCTTTGAAGGTTACACCGTTACTCTTAGAACTATGAGTGCATACTTTTTTGAAACATCGGCGCGCTCTGCCATTGGTTTAGTTCGGCAAGGAAATGAAGACTCTGGTCTAGTTTCCCCGCAATTAATCGCCGTTGCAGATGGAATGGGAGGACATGCCGCCGGTGAGGTTGCATCGCGAATTGCGGTTGAGGTTTTGCAATCTCTAACTCCTGCTTTAGTTTCAGCGGATATAGATGAAGACTCTGCGGAAGATCTTCTAATGCATTCGTTGCACAGTATTGATGTAGAAATTTCTCTCGTCACTGATGAAGATATTGAAAAACGCGGAATGGGTACAACTTTGACCGCTTTACTGATTCGCGACAAATACATCTCTTTATTACATGTCGGTGATTCACGGTGTTATCGCTTGCGTGGAAACACTTTAGAACAGTTAAGTAATGATCACACTGTAATTCAGGAGCTTCTGGATCAAGGAGCGATTTCTGTGGTTGAGGCCGCTGACCATCCTCAGCGTTCTATGCTGACTCAAGCTTTACGTGGCGATGGTGATGTAACACCAGTTCTCCAAATGTACGAGATCAAAAAGGGCGACCGATATCTGCTCTGTTCCGATGGTTTATCTGGGGTTTTAACAGAAAAAGAGATCAAGATTGGTTTAAAGAAATCAGACAAAGAAGAGGCTGTTAAGTTTTTAGTTGATGCAACATATGTCAATGGTGCACCTGATAATGTCACTGTGCTTATCGCTGATATTTCAGATGAGGCGAAAACGTCACCCTCATTGATAGGAGCAGCACATGATTAATTCGCTGCTTGGTGATCGTTACAGATTAGGCGAGATGATCGGCACTGGCGGAATGGCTGATGTTTATGTCGCTGAAGATACGCGCTTGGCGCGACAGGTTGCCGTCAAAGTATTGCGCAGTGATTTAGCACGTGACCCATCTTTTGTTGCACGCTTTCGCAAAGAAGCTCTAGCTGCAGCGGCGCTAAATCATCCAGGAATTGTTGCTGTTTACGATTCAGGGGAAGAACCTGCGCCGTACATAGTTATGGAGCTGATTTCAGGTCATACCCTTCGCGAGTTAATTCATAAGGGCGAGCGTGTTCCACTTAAGCGCGCACTTGAAATCGGTGAAGGAATTCTGGCTGCGCTTGAATACTCGCACCACAGCGGAATTGTTCACCGCGATATAAAACCTGCAAATATTATGATTACCGATAATGGTGATGTAAAGGTGATGGACTTTGGTATCGCACGCGCCTTAGCTGATTTAGGGGCCACGCTTACCAGCACGTGGAATGTGGTCGGGACTGCTCAGTACTTATCACCAGAGCAGGCATTAGGTGAAGTTGCAGATTTACGCAGTGATATCTATTCGACTGGATGTTTGTTATATGAAGTTTTAACCGGTAAGCCACCATTTACTGGTGAGACACCAGTATCCATTGCTTATCAGCATGTTTCTGGTGTCTTAGTCACACCAAGTTTAATAGTTGCTGATCTTCCTGCAGGTGTTGATACCTTCTTAGCTGTTGCTTTGGCTAAGAATCCCGATGATCGTTATCAATCTGCAGGATTAATGCTGGATGATCTGTACAAGATTAAAACTGGTGAGGTTTTGACAACAAAGATTTCAAAGCAACCAGTTTCCCGGCGCAAGGTTCTCATTGGTGCAATTAGCGGTGTTGCTGCTGCAGCAGTATTAATTGCAGGGCTTTTCATCGCTCGCCCAGATGTTGCGACATCTAACCTGCCACAACTTCCAAATGTTGTTGGTTTAACTGAAGTTGAGGCTAAGTCTTTGCTAAGTGATTACGTTGTAACAATTACTCGAGCATATGATGGAAGAATTCCTAAAGATCGAGTTGCTAGTCAGGTTCCACTTGCAACCACACGTGCCCAAAAAGGTTCGGGTGTTGTGCTGGTTATTTCAGATGGTCCAGGTAACTCTGAAGTCCCTATTAATTTAGTTGGCTTATCGCTTTTGGATGCGCGTAGCGCTCTAGCATCAGTTGGACTAGTTGTTGCTTCGACCGAAGCTGTTCCATCTGAAGAACCACAAGGAACTGTTTTAAAGGTAACTCCAGCGCCAGGTTCAACCATTACCGCTGGTAGTGGAGTTGTCCTTCAAATCGCAAGCGGAGAAGTAAGTGTTCCTTCACTGCTTGGAATCGAAGCCTTGCAAGCAAAGACAATTTTAGTCCAGGCAGGTTTCTTACTTCGTGAGGTTGAAGGTTTTGATGCTAATCAGCCAATAGGTGTTGTTATTCGTCAAGCGCCAGATGGTGGAACGACGCAGACCATTGGTAAATCAGTCACAATCACAATCAATAAAGCGCCGTAATTTAACGGTTAACGACCGGCGACAACCCAACCGCTTTTTCGCGAGCGCCTTTATCTCCACACATCACTAACCAATTAGCAAGCATTTGATGTCCGTGCTCGGTTAAAACTGATTCTGGATGAAAC
>JBEINN010000098.1:0-3953 GCA_040378115.1 Candidatus Planktophila sp.
GAGAATGTTCAACTTGGAAACAAGTCTGGCACCGAGGTAGCACAGTCAGTCAATGTCTGGCTGAAAGAGGGCGGAGAAGCTCTCAAGATAAAGATCGAGGATGAGGTCGAGCGCTCGGTTTCTAAAATGGGTTTTGTAAAGCGCGGAGAGTTTGAAGCGCTGAAGCAAGAGGTTGCAGCGATTAAAAAGGGCGGGGCAGGAAGTTCAGCAAAGAAAGCTGCGTCGAAGAAAACTGCTGTTAAGAAGCCTGCAGTGAAGAAGAGTGCGAAGAAAGCTGTTAAGAGAGTTGCCAAAAAGAGTGCGTCAAAGAAAGTGAGCAAGTAAATGGATCATTCACTTAACAATGACTCAAATGCCACCAATCAAACTTTCAATGGTGAAGCTTTTGTGGAGAATCTACGTGCGGAACTTCAAGAGATCGACGCTATGCAAGTTGGCGATCATGCAGAGCGTTTTGAAGCGTTGCACCAAAAACTCAACCAAGCTCTTTCATCGATTGATGGAATGTAATTAAGTAACTTAAATGAAAACACGATTGGATGCTGAGCTGGTTCGAAGAGAGCTCGCACGTTCTCGGGAACAGGCGTCCGATCTGATTGAGAAAAGATCGGTTCTAGTCAATGGAATTCCCGCAACTAAACCGGCGACGCAAGTTGATGCTGAAACTTCAATTACTATCTCTGGAGATCGCGATGATTTTGTTTCTCGTGGTGGCCACAAATTAGAAGGTGCTCTAACCGTTTTTACGGGGGTACACGTTGAAGGCAAGCGCTGCTTAGACGCTGGTGCATCCACAGGTGGCTTTACCGATGTTTTGCTACGTCGAAACGCGGGTCATGTAGTTGCAGTTGATGTCGGTTATGGGCAACTCGCCTGGGAGTTGCGCCAGGATGAACGGGTCACTGTTTTAGATCGCACCAATATTCGTCACCTCACCGGAGACATGGTTGGCGAACCAATCGATTTGGTTGTGGCGGATTTGTCCTTTATTTCGCTGACTTTAGTTCTGCCCGCGCTAGCAGCGGTCTCAAAGTCAGATGCTGATTTTGTGGTGATGGTGAAACCGCAATTTGAAGTTGGCCGTGAAAAATTGGGAGCTGGAGGAGTGGTGAGAGATCCAGCCTTGCGCAAAGCTGCGGTGATTGAGGTAGCGGAATCTGCTTACGATGTTGGATTAGGGACAATGGGAATAGCAGCAAGTCCACTTCCTGGACCTGCTGGAAATGTTGAATACTTCCTGTGGCTGCGACGCGGTGCTGCAGAAATTGACCATGCCACACTTGATCAGGCAATAGCGATTGGACCACAGTGATGCGAAATCTTTTAATTGTTTGCAATCCAGGTCGCGTCGATGCTGTTGTTGCTGCTGTCGAGCTACAGCAAAATCTTGCATCTTCCTTTGGTATTTACACCATTTCTGATGTCAATATTCCTGGCGTAATCCCTTCGACAATTGCTGATCTTCCTGAAATCGAAGCTGCAGTTGTTTTAGGGGGTGATGGAACAATGCTGCGTGCAGCAGAGGTCGCGCACGAACGCGATATTCCATTGCTGGGCGTGAACTTGGGCCATGTTGGTTTCTTATCCGAAGTTGAACGATCAAAGATTTCAGATGTCATACAGGCCATTATCGATAAGTCGTATGTAATTGATCCGCGAATCACTCTGGGCTACACCGTCGAAAGAGACGGCAAAGTAGTAGCTAATGGTTGGGCGCTCAATGAAGTCACCGTCGAAAGAGAAAAAGCCACGATGGTTGAGCTGTTTCTAGAAATCGATAATCGTCCGATATCCAGATGGGGTTGCGACGGACTTATCTGTTCAACTCCGACGGGGTCTACTGCGTATGCATTTTCAGCAGGCGGTCCAGTTGTATGGCCTCAGGTAGATGCTCTTGTAGTTCTTCCGATTTCGGCTCATGCCTTGTTCTCGCGTCCATTGGTTATCTCCCCACAATCTGTCATTGCAGTTGGGATTGAGTCAACTGAGGCATTTCTTTCCGCTGATGCTTTGCGAAAGTTCCCGTTAATCGCAGGGGATCGAGTCGTTGTAACCAAGCATTCGAGAATTATTCAACTAGCTCACTTAAAGAACACACTCTTTAGTGATCGATTGGTGGCTAAGTTCAAATTACCTGTTGAGGGCTGGCGTGGTGAGTGAACGTACATTTCTTGAAGAAATCACTATTCGATCGATTGGTGTAATCGATAGTTCAACCCTTGAAATCTCAAAGGGATTAACTGTTTTATCTGGTGAAACTGGGGCCGGAAAAACCATGATTTTAACCGCTTTGAATCTCATTTTGGGTGGCAAGGCCGATAGTTCATTAGTCCGCAAAGGTTCGGAACGTTTAGTCGCAAGCGGCAAATTTTCAATCCCCAAGACACAAGAGTTTCTCTTTGAAGATGCGCTGATTGAAGACGGAGAGTTGATAGTTGTCCGCACCGTTGCTGCCGATGGAAAAAGCAAAGCGACTACTAACGGGGTCAGCGCCACCGCTTCAACTCTTGCTGCATTCGGGGATAATTTAGTTGAAGTTCATGGACAAGCCGCCAACCACACCATTACTAAATCTTCTAGACAGCGGGAGTTGGTTGATCGCTTTGGTGCAATTGATTTAAGCCAGTATCAATCAGCCCTATCCCGTTATCACGATATGAAGGATCGGATTGCAACCCTGAAGAAGAGCATCGCCGCTAAAGACAAAGAGTTGGCAGAGCTACGAGAATTCGCGCGAGAGTTTTCAGCACTCAATCCGACATCTGGGGAATTGGGCGAAATCGAAACTGAGATCGCAAGGTTGTCCAGCGTTGAAGAGTTGCGAACCGCAACAGCAATGGCCACTTCTGCGATCGAAGACGAGGAAGCAGGATCGCTGACATCGCTAGGAACTGCTCGTCGATCATTAGAGAACGCTCGCGCAAAAGATCGACTTCTCGAAGAGATTTACCAGCAAATGAGCGAAAGTTTTTTCTTGTTGGCAGATGCCCAAAGTGCTTTGAATAGCTACCTTTCGCGCTTAGAGGCGGATCCTGTTCGATTAGATTTTTTGCAACAACGCAAGTCTGGGTTGGTGGCGCTGGTAAAAAAGTTTGGCTCGGGCAACTCGGTAGATGTCGAGATCGAAGCTCTACAACTTCGCTTTAGGAATTCATCGGAGGCGATTGCAGATCTTGAGGGCGGTGACGCTCGTTTGCAGGAATTAGAAAAAGAGCTAACCATAATCAAAAAGGCATTACTAACGGAGGCGAAGAAGACTTCCGAATTGCGGACAACGGCTGCTCAGAAGTTGTCTACCTTGGTTACGCAGGAGATCCAGCAGCTTTCAATGCCGCACGCAACCTATGTTGCAAAAGTCGAATCCTGCGATTATTCAGCACCTAAGGAATCGGATTTCACTTCGCAAGGATGCGATGAGATTTCGATGTTTATTCAGGGTCACAAAGATGCTCCGCTTGTCCCACTAGCTAAAGGTGCCTCTGGCGGAGAAATGTCTCGCGTGATGTTGGCACTAGAAGTGGTGATTGCATCAACACATCCGATAGGTACATATGTCTTTGACGAAGTGGATGCAGGCGTTGGCGGAAAAGCCGCCATTGAAGTTGGTCGACGGTTACACCAATTGGCTCAACATGCCCAAGTAATTGTTGTAACCCATTTACCTCAGGTTGCCGCCTGGGCTGATTCTCATTTTGTCGTCACAAAGAACAATGATGGAACTGTCAGCCAGAGTGATGTGCGTCAGGTCTCGGGCGAAGAGCGAATTGAAGAAATTGCTCGCATGTTGGCTGGGCTAGAAAACTCCGTCAGCGCACGAGAACACGCCACTGAACTGCTATCGCTGAAGGTGTAAGAGCTACCCGTAAATAAATGATAGGTTTGTCTTCCATGGGCCAAGCACATGTAACGAAACACCTTTTTGTAACTGGCGGAGTCGCCTCAAGTTTGGGCAA
>JBEINN010000118.1:0-3314 GCA_040378115.1 Candidatus Planktophila sp.
CGCATCATTGCCGCCTATGGTCTACCCGAACGCTCGGTTGCATTTGCCGTGGCTCTTAGTGCGCTTCCTGATTCAGCATTGGTTCGTCCAACAACTGTGGGCACAATGCCTGCAGCGGTTCAGGATGTCGCGTTGATTGTCGATTCGACGGTAAGTGCCGCTGATCTTGAAGCAGCTTTGCGTGAAGGTGCCGGAGACTTGTTGGAATCCATCACCCTGTTTGATCGCTACGACAAGATCGGTGATGGCAAAATTTCATTGGCTTTCACTTTGGTATTCCGCGCCTCAGATCGGACCCTCACAGGCGAAGAGGTCTCAGCAATGCGTGAATCCGCCACGGCGGTAGCAAGCGCTAAGTGCGGAGCAGTAGTTCGTACCGCATAATTATGCATAAGATTGCATAATTATAGACATTCCCTTACGCTAGACCCATGAAAACAGCGGTCATTGGTGCAAGTGGATATGCAGGCGGAGAGTTACTAAGACTTCTGGCGACACATCCGGTCTTTGAAGTCACGGTAGTCAGCGCGCACTCAAATGCAGGGGAGCAGGTCACTTCTGTTCACCCACAACTTCAAAGCTATGCAGGACGCGTTTTTGTTACCGCAGAATCAATTGATTTCACAACAATCGACTTAGTTTTTCTAGCCCTGCCACATGGTGAATCAGCTTCATTGATCGCCAAGATCCCTGCACATGTGAAAATTGTTGATTTGGGTGCCGATTACAGATTAGAAGATCCTGCACAGTGGGAAAAGTATTACGGCGGCAAGCATGCGGGTTCTTGGGTTTACGGGTTACCAGAGCTTGCTCCTGCTCAGCGTGAAGCAATCAAAAAAGAAAACAAGGTCGCTAACCCTGGGTGCTATGCAACATCAATATCTCTCGGTATCGCACCAGCGATTTCTGTTGTTGATTGCGCAGATATCGTCATCGTTGCAGCCTCAGGCGCAACTGGAGCTGGAAGAAGCGCGAAAATCAATTTAATTGGCAGCGAAGTAATGAATTCTTTGACTTCCTACAAGTTCGGTGGAGTCCATCAGCACACCCCTGAAATTGAACAAGCTTTGTCAGTAGTTGCGCAGAAACAAGCGACTATATCTTTTACGCCAATTTTAGCGCCAATGCCGCGTGGAATCCTTTCTACGATAACGGCCAAGCTGGTAAAGCCCCTGAATACCAAGCAGGCCCACGATTTGTTTTCACACCATTATGCAGATGAATTCTTCGTTGATCTGTTGCCATTGGGCCAGATGCCAAAAACCAGTGCGGTTACCGGAAGTAACAAAGTTCAAATTCAAGTTGCGGTAGATGAGCATACAAATCGTCTAGTTGTTTCAGTTGCGATAGACAACCTTGGAAAAGGCGCAGCAGGGCAAGCGATTCAAAATGCAAATCTAATTTGTGGCCTTTCAGAGATTAGTGGCCTCGCACTTGACGGTATCGGCGCATGAAACTTCCACAGGGATTTAAATCCGCATCGATTGCTGCTGGACTGAAAAGTACGGGTGCCCTGGATTTAACGTTGATCCAGAACCAAGGTCCACTGTTCATGGGGGCCGCGGTTTTTACTACAAATAAAGTGGTAGCTGCGCCAGTTATCTGGTCACGCCAAGTGGCGAAAGGTGGAACTGTAAGAGCGGCAGTGATCAATAGTGGTGGAGCCAATGCATGCACTGGTCCACAGGGTTTTGCAGATACGCATAAGACGGCAGAGCATGTGGGGCATTTACTTAATGTCTCAGCTGGCGAAGTGATTGTTTGTTCAACTGGACTTATTGGTGAATTTTTGCCGATGGACAAAATCATTTCTGGGCTCGACGCAATCGCACCTGTTCTGAGCAGTGATGGATTGCAAACTAGCGCCCAGGCAATCATGACTACAGATTCTGTTCCCAAAATCGCTACAGCGACAATCAATGGCGCAGAATTTGCCGCAATTGCAAAAGGCGCGGGCATGTTAGCTCCAGCCCTTGCAACGATGCTATCGGTTGTTATGACCGATGCAGTGGTTTCACACAACGCTCAAGAAATCTTTCAGCGCGTTACAGATCGAACATATAACCGGATTGATTCTGATGGGTGCACATCTACAAATGACACCGTGCTATTCATGGCATCCGGTGCAAGTGGTGTCAGCATTCCCGATTCCAATTTCGAAGCTATTCTGATGAAGATTTGTGGTTCGTTAGCTGATCAATTGATTGCCGATGCAGAAGGGTCAACTAAAACGGTAGCGATTAAAGTTGTAAATGCCGCTACAGAAAAAGATGCTGTCGAGGTTGGACGCGTCTGTGCTCGCAACAATTTGTTGAAGGCGGCAATTTTTGGTGGCGATCCAAACTGGGGTCGCGTCTTGGCTGCAGTTGGTACGGCAGACGCGCACCTTGATCCTTTGACTATTGATGTAAAACTCAATGGTGTACAGGTGTGCACAAACAGTGCACCAGATGCTGATAAGTCAACGGTTAATTTCGCTGCCCGTCTTGTCGAGATTGAAATCGATCTTAAGGTTGGTTCTTCGACAGCAACGATTCTGACAAATGATCTTTCGCACGATTACGTCCACGAAAATTCGGCGTATTCATCATGATCGTTGTTAAGTTTGGCGGGCATGCAATGAAGGACGAAAATGGCAATTTTGCGAAAGCTATTTCTGCTGCCCTTGCGACAGGCGAAAAGGTTGTCGTTGTTCATGGCGGGGGACCACAAATCGATGCAGCCCTTAAAGCTCATCACATCTCAAGTGATTGGATCGGTGGGTTCAGAGTCACTACACAGGAAATCTTTAATGTTGTTGAAGAGGTTTTGGTGAATCAGGTGGGCCAAGAAGTTGCTACAACGTTGAGCAAATCAGGCATCAAGGCAAGGGCGATTTCAGCTCGTGCATTGCCAACGGTTATTGCAAAACGTCGAACGACTTTGATCGATGGAACACCAGCTGATCTTGGATTCGTTGGAGAAGTGCAGTCGGTAAATCCAGCGCAACTGTTAGACCTGATTGAAGATGGATTCGTACCAGTTGTAGCTCCAGTTTCATCAGATGTTGATTTAGTAACCGGCTTGAATGTAAACGCCGATTTTGCAGCAGCCTCTATTGCTGCGGCTTTAGGTGCCTCTCAACTGATTGTGATGACCGATGTTCCTGGGATTTATCGCAATTGGCCAGATAAGAGTTCGCTGATTGATTCAATTACGGCGCATGATCTTGAAGTGATCAAGGCAGGATTTGCCGAAGGTATGGCACCAAAAGTTCAAGCCGCCCTTGATGCTTTGTCATATGGGGCTCAAGCAGTGCGAATTATTGATGGTAC
>JBEINN010000052.1:0-6043 GCA_040378115.1 Candidatus Planktophila sp.
TATCAGAAGAAGGGCCGCTAATGAATAACATCGAAATCGCCCCAGGAAAGCGCGCTCGCACCGCGTACTCCTTTGATGACATTGCAATTGTTCCTAGCCGCCGAACTCGTGACCCAGAAAATGTTTCAACAACCTGGCAGATTGATGCCTACAAGTTTGACCTACCGATGCTGGCAGCCCCAATGGATTCAGTGGTTTCACCTGAAACCGCCATCGCCATCGGCAAGCTTGGCGGCTTAGGAGTTCTTAACCTTGAAGGATTATGGACCCGTTACGAAGATCCTCGAATTCCACTGGGCGAAATTGCTTCTATGCCGGACAAGCATGCAACAAAGCGCATGCAGGAAATTTACAGCGCACCAATTCGTCCAGAGTTAATCAAAGATCGTATTCAGCAGATTCGCGATGCAGGCGTGACGGTTGCTGCATCCTTGTCACCAGCGCGGACTGCAGAGTTTCACAAGGCGGTTATTGCAGCAGGTGTAGATATCTTCGTAATCCGCGGAACAACTGTTTCAGCAGAGCATGTTGCAGCAGAAGAGGAAGCATTGAATTTAAAGAAGTTTATTTATGAATTAGATGTTCCAGTCATTGTTGGTGGAGTTGCAACATCAAACGCTGCTTTGCACTTAATGCGCGCAGGTGCAGCGGGTGTATTAGTTGGTTTTGGTGGAGGAGCGGCGCACACAACCCGCAAGGTATTAGGCGTTGAAGTTCCGATGGCATCTGCAGTTGCTGAAGTAGCTGCAGCACGCCGTGAATACCTGGATGAATCTGGTGGTCGTTATGTCCATGTGATTGCAGATGGCTCAGTAGGTCGTAGCGGAGATATTGCAAAAGCAATTGCATGTGGCGCAGATGCTGTAATGATGGGCTCACCACTTGCAAAGGCTGTGGAATCACCAGGACTTGGTTGGCACTGGGGATCAGAGGCACACCACTCTGTTCTTCCACGCGGTGAGCGCGTAAATGTTGGAACAGTTGGAACGCTAGAAGAAATTTTGCTCGGACCTTCACATACATCAGATGGTTCAATGAACTTGTTTGGAGCACTACGTCGCGCAATGGCGACTTGTGGTTACTCAGATGTTAAGGAGTTCCAGCGCGTAGAGGTTCTTATTCATCGTGGCTGAGCTTCGCGGAGTACTGGTCGTTGATTTTGGCGCGCAGTACGCACAATTAATTGCAAGGCGTGTCCGCGAAGCGCATGTTTATTCAGAGATTGTTCCATCATCAATAACAGCCGCTGAAATAAAAACTAAAAATCCATCTGCAATTATCTTGTCAGGTGGACCATCAAGTGTTTATGCCGATAACGCTCCAAAAATTGATGCTGAGATCTTTAAGCTAGGTATTCCTGTCTTTGGAATTTGTTATGGATTTCAGGCAATGGCTGCTGCTCTTGGTGGAGAAGTTAGCCAGACAGGTAAGTCAGAGTTTGGTCGCACTGATACAACTGTTGTTACGACCTCCAAGTTATTTGCGGGATTGCCAGCACGGCAAAAAGTGTGGATGTCCCACGGAGATGCTGTTTCACAAGCACCTGCAGGGTTTTCCATTTGTGGCACAACCGCAGATACACCGATTGCTGCATTTGAAAATGAAACAGCCCTATTGGCAGGTGTGCAATTCCATCCAGAGGTCTTACATAGTGAGCATGGCCAAGCTATTTTGAGCAACTGGCTAGTTAACATTGCACAGTGTGATGCAACCTGGACAACCTCAAATATCGCTGAAACAGAGATTGCAAAAGCTAAAGCAGTCATTGGTAGCAAGAAGGTAATTTGTGGTTTATCAGGAGGAGTTGATTCAGCTGTAGCTGCGGCAATTATTCAAAAAGCGGTTGGAAATCAATTGACTTGTGTTTTCGTTGATCATGGCTTGCTACGAAAAGGCGAAGCCGAACAAGTAGAACGTGATTTTGTGGCCTCGACTGGTGTTCAACTAGTTGTAGTCGACGCTAAAAAACAATTTTTAGATGCCCTCAAAGATGTCACCGATCCCGAAGACAAGCGAAAGATTATTGGACGCGAATTCATTCGTTCATTTGAATCAGCTGCTCGCGAGATTACATCAGAATCAGAGGTTGAATTCCTAGTACAGGGAACTTTGTATCCAGATGTTGTCGAATCAGGGGGAGGAACCGGGACTGCAAACATTAAGTCACATCACAATGTTGGTGGCTTACCCGATGATCTTCAATTCACATTAGTAGAACCACTTCGCACATTATTTAAGGATGAGGTTCGACAAGTTGGTCTTGAACTTGGGTTACCCGAAGAGATTGTTTGGCGACAGCCTTTTCCTGGTCCTGGACTTGGAATTCGAATTGTTGGTTCAGTAACGCAAGAACGTTTGGATTTGTTGCGCGAAGCTGATGCAATTGCGAGAGCAGAGTTAAAGAGCGCTGGATTAGATCGTGAAATCTGGCAGTGTCCAGTTGTTTTGTTGGCAGATGTCCGAAGCGTTGGTGTTCAGGGAGATGGCCGTACCTATGGCCACCCAATTGTTTTGCGCCCAGTATCTTCTGAGGATGCAATGACCGCTGATTGGTCACGCGTCCCATATGAGGTACTTGAAAGGATTTCCACACGCATAACCAACGAGGTTCGTGGGATCAATCGAGTAGTCCTTGATGTGACAAGTAAGCCACCTGCCACCATTGAATGGGAATAAATTAAGGGTTTTCACAGGGTTTCGATTTACCATAAGGTCCATGTCAAGGAGAGTTCAGATGAAGCGAGTAGTTGTTGCAGTCCTTGCAACCTCATTAATTCTATTGCCCTCCGCTTCTGCTGTTGAATCAAAGAGTAATTCTGTTAAGCCTGCAAAAGTTTCAGCAGTTAAGTGTGCAACGACCAAAGCAATTGGCCACGCGCCTCCATCAGTTACACCAGCTGAGAAAGTATTAAGGCGCATTCCACGAACATTTATTTTTGCAACAAACTGCGGAAACATCGTAGTTACAACAGTTGGTGCTAAAGCACCGATCACAATTACACAGTTGGCCACCCTCGCACGAGGTGGCTACTTCAATGACTCCTTGTGTCATCGCTTAACGACTAAGGGTTTATATGTTTTGCAATGTGGAGATCCAACTGCCACAGGTGGCGGGGGACCAAACTTCACTTATCGCGATGAGAACCTCCCTGCTGAAGGGTTGTACAACTATCCAGCTGGAACAGTTGCCATGGCTAATTCGGGGCCTGGTGCAAATGGTGCGGGAACAAATGGAAGTCAGTTCTTCTTAGTTTTTGCGGATACAACTTTGGGTGCTAATTACACAATTTGGGGAACAATCACCCAAGGTTTAGATATCGTAAAAGCGATTGCCAAAGCTGGTGTTAAAGGCGGCGGGGCAGATGGCACACCTAATCAGCCAATCTCAATTAAACGAGTGACGGTTTCAAACAACTAAATCAATTAAGTAAAACTTAAGCAGTGCTAACAATCTTGAAAGCTTCAGCAATCCGACCTTCTGGAAGTCCGCCCATACCTGCATTGCGTTGACCCCATTCACGAACCATCTTTTCTAAATCCTTGTTATGGGCTGTTTGCGAAACGTGCGCATGTAGCGCTGCCATCTTTAGATCAAAAGTATCGGTGATATCTACCCAATGATCTGGGTGCGCAAAGCCAGATACCCATACCTCTTTCACGCGCCAAGGCTGTAGACCCTCCTTTTCCATTAAATCCGTGAAGGCAAATGGGTTCCGCGCATCAGGGTAAACCGCTTGAATCGTTGCTTCTCCGGCTGCTAAGTGATCAGGATGGCTTGCACCGATTCGATCCCAATTGCGTTCAGGACTCTGGCAGACAATTCGATCTGGTTGCGAAATTCGAATCTGTCGGACTATATCTTTGCGAAGTTCAATAGTTGGTTCTAAATGTCCATCTACATAATTTAGAAAAGTAATATCAGTGACACCAATTGCAGCACCGGCTGCGCGTTGTTCGCGTTGACGGATTGCTGGCATTTCCTCTTTGGTAAAACCTGACTCTTCGCCACCTTGATCGCCATTTGTACAAAATACATAGGCGACTTCAATTCCCTTTTTTACCCACTGGGAGATTGTTCCCGATGCTCCAAAATCTGAATCGTCAGGGTGGGCGTTGACGACCAAAACTCGCTTGATCTCGGTATCTGCGATCGGTTCCATGCGTGAAGCCTAATAGACTCGACCTCATGACTGAAATCGATCCACTCATTGAGGGACTTAACCCTCAACAAGCGGAGGCGGTTACCCATGCAGGGGGACCGCTATTGGTTGTCGCAGGTGCTGGATCAGGAAAGACTCGAGTTTTAACTCGCCGAATCGCATATTTGATGTCGCGCAGAAATGTTGCTCCCTATCAAATTCTTGCAATTACTTTTACAAACAAAGCTGCAGGAGAAATGAAAGAGCGTGTGGCCGAACTGGTTGGGCCAATTGCAAAGTCCATGTGGGTATCAACTTTCCACTCGGCGTGCGTTCGGATCCTGCGCCAGGAAGCAATGCGTCTGGGATATAGCAACTCATTTAGTATCTATGACTCTGCCGATTCAAATCGATTGATAACAATTGTGGCCAAAGAGTTAAACCTTGACCCAAAGCGATATCCGGCACGCCAATTTCAATCCATGATTTCCAATGCGAAAAATGAGTTATTGGGTCCACAGGACTATCTCAATGCGACTACTAATCAGTTTGAACAAGTAGTTGCTGATGTCTATGCGGTTTATCAGCAACGCCTGATACGTGCTAACGCAATGGATTTTGATGATCTGATTTTAAAGACGGTAGAAGTTCTACAACGTTTTCCAGAAGCTAAGGCTCGTTTCAGATCACGCTTTCGACATGTTTTAGTCGATGAGTACCAAGACACAAACCATGCCCAATACATTCTGGTCAAAGAGCTAGTAGGCACTGATCTTGAAGGTCAACAGCCTGCAGAATTATGTGTTGTAGGAGATGCCGATCAATCTATTTACGGTTTCCGAGGCGCGACGATTCGCAACATTTTGCAGTTTGAAATGGATTACCCCAACGCCAGAACTGTGTTGCTAGAGCAAAACTATCGATCGACCCAGAATATTCTCA
The DNA here is from genome assembly GCA_040378115.1 of Candidatus Planktophila sp. Taxonomy (GTDB): domain Bacteria; phylum Actinomycetota; class Actinomycetes; order Nanopelagicales; family Nanopelagicaceae; genus Planktophila. The sequence goes on from JBEINN010000052.1 coordinate 5,082, forward strand.
ATGCAGCCAATGCAGTAATTACTTGTAATGAGAGCCGCAAGGAAAAGAATCTGTGGTCGGATGCAGGATCTGGCACACCACTTGTGGGTTATGTTGCAGAGAGCGAGCATGACGAAGCTAATTTCATTGCCGATGAAATCAGATCTCTTCAGAGAGAAGGCATCTCTAATCCTGGAGACACAGCTATTTTCTATCGAACAAACGCTCAATCGCGTGTTTTCGAAGAAGTCTTTATGCGTAGCGCTCTTCCTTACAAAGTTGTGGGTGGTCTTCGATTCTACGAGCGCCGTGAGGTAAAGGATCTATTAGCCTATTTGCGTGTTCTAGCTAATCCTGAAGATGAGATTTCCTTACGAAGAATCATAAATGTTCCAAAACGAGGAATTGGTGATACATCTTTAGATTATGTGGATTTATTTGCAAGAGATAACAATATTTCTTTTTGGCAAGGTTTGCTTCGCTGTCAAGAAGTTACATCTGTACCTGCCCGTGCAGCACAGGCCATCAATGATTTCACTTCAATGATCAGCGCATTAAGCGTATTGGTTGAGGCAAAGACCAAACCCTCTGTAATTGTTGAGGCTGCACTTGAGCAATCTGGCTTTCTAAAAGAACTCATCGATAGCACCGATCCCCAAGATGAAGTGCGCCTAGAAAATCTAAAGGAAGTTGTTGCGGTATCAATGGAGTACGAAGAAAGACCTTTTGAAGAACTTGGCGAAGATGAAGAGATTTCACTCGCTGGCTTTTTGGAAAAAGTCTCTTTGGTAGCAGATGCTGATGAAATTCCAGAGGGTGAAGATCATGGCGGAGTTGTAACTATGATGACGCTTCACACCGCCAAGGGTCTTGAGTTTCCAACTGTTTTCTTAACAGGTATGGAAGATGGAATTTTTCCGCACTCCCGCACACTTGGTGAAAAAGATGAGATCGAAGAAGAACGACGTCTTGCATACGTTGGA
>JBEINN010000144.1:0-2637 GCA_040378115.1 Candidatus Planktophila sp.
GCTGCAAAAGGCCTTGCCCTGCCAGCTGATCTGGTGGCGATCGGTGAAGTTGGTTTAGCTGGTGAAATCCGCAAGGTAAGCGGTGTAAATCGCAGACTTCAAGAGGCCTACCGTCTTGGCTTTAAGCGGGCATTAGTTCCATCTGGATCAGATACAAAGATTGATGGCATGGAGATCGTTGAAGTTTCACGCCTTGATGCCGCGCTAAAACGGGTAAAAATCACCGGCGAATGAGTTCGCTAGAAAAACCAATTCTCACTTGGTTTAAGAAAAACAAAAGAGATCTTCCTTGGCGTGACACAACACCGTGGGGTGTGATGGTCAGCGAATACATGTTGCAGCAAACTCCGGTTAATCGCGTTCTACCTAAATGGAATGAGTGGATGCGACGGTGGCCAACTCCTAAAGATTTAGCAGAAGCAACACCAGCCCAAATAATTACTGCTTGGGGGCGGTTGGGTTATCCGCGTCGTGCGCTTCGATTACATGCTGCTGCTCAAATCATTGCTGAAGATTTCAATAATCAAGTTCCTGAAGATCAAGAAACTCTGCAGTTACTGCCAGGAATTGGGGAGTACACCGCTGCGGCAATTGCGGCTTTCGCTTTCGAGCAAAGATCCTTAGTAATGGATGTAAACATTAGACGCTTACTTGTTCGAGCAATTGATGGCGAGGAACATCCAAAACCAGCACCGACTGCTCGCGAGAAAGCTCGTCGGTTGGCCATTCTGCCTGAAAAGAATGCACATCTTTGGGCAGCTGCAACGATGGAGCTTGGCGCACTGGTGTGCACATCAAAGAATCCATCCTGTGAATTATGTCCAATCATTAGTCAGTGCAATTGGCGTAAGAACGGTTATCCAAAGACTGAGCTAGTGAGAAAATCTCAAGATTGGCATGGCACCGATCGCAAATGCCGCGGAACAATTGTTCAGGCATTGCGCGAGAATGAATCATTGACAGAGACAGCAATCAAAAAGCTGTGGCCAGATGAATCACAGCTCGAAAAAGCCCTTAAAACACTGCTTGCAGACCAACTAATTCAGGCACTTCCCCGCCGCCGCTATAGACTGCCGCAATGACACAGTCTGGGATTCGTTTCGCAACCAAAGATGATATTCCACGTATCCATCAGCTGATTAAAGATTTAGCTGAGTACGAGAAAGCTCCACTTGAAGCAAAAGCGACGATCCAACAAATCGAAGAGACAATCTTTGGCGAAAACCCAGTTGCTTACTGCCATGTTGCAGAAGATAACGGTCTAGTCGTTGGAATCTCTATTTGGTTTCTCAACTATTCAACATGGGTAGGTAAACCAGGTATCTACCTTGAAGATCTCTACATTGATCCCGCTTACCGCGGCAAGGGTTACGGTTTCGCTTTCCTAAAAGAGTTAGGAAAGATTTGCATAGAACGCCATTATGAAAGATTGCAGTGGTGGGTGCTGGATTGGAACCAACCAAGCATCGATTTCTACAAATCTCTAGGCGCAGTGCCAATGGATGAGTGGACCGTGTATCGCGTTAGCGGAGACGCACTTAAAAAACTTGGTAGTTAATTAAGCTGTAGGTGCTTCTGCAAGATCTTCAGGAGTGTCAGGCAGTGTTGCCTTTGGTGCTCCCTTGAATGTAAAGGCTGCTTCAGCGCCTTCACCTTCAATATCTACAACGATGATCTCGCCAGGCTTTAGTTCACCAAACAAAATGCGCTCGGACAATCCATCTTCAATCTCTCGCTGAATTACACGACGCAATGGACGCGCACCTAGCAACGGATCGTATCCACGCTCTGCAAGAAGATTCTTAGCCGCAGGTGTGAGCTCGATGCCCATGTCCTTGGCATGCAAACGATCATCAAGGTTCTTGAGCATCAAATCAACGATCTGGATGATCTGTGGCTTAGTCAACTGGTGGAAGACGATGATGTCATCGATACGGTTGAGGAATTCAGGGCGGAAGTGTGACTTAAGTTCGTCGCCAACCTTGCCCTTCATGCGCTCATAGTTTGTTAGGTCATCATCGCTATTAGCAAAACCAAGCCCGAGTGACTTAGAGATGTCACGGGTGCCAAGGTTTGTTGTCATGATGATGACGGTGTTCTTGAAATCTACTCTTCGGCCTTGTGAATCAGTGAGGTGACCTTCTTCAAGTACTTGTAGAAGTGAGTTAAAGATATCCGGGTGAGCCTTTTCGATTTCATCAAAGAGGACAACTGAGAATGGACGGCGGCGAACCTTTTCAGTGAGCTGTCCACCCTCTTCATATCCAACATAGCCCGGAGGTGATCCAAATAAACGTGAAGCGGTGTGACGCTCTGAGTATTCAGACATATCAAGTTGAATCAATGCATCTTGATCACCAAACAAGAATGAAGCAAGAGTTCGTGAAAGCTCTGTCTTACCAACACCAGAAGGACCAGCGAAGATAAATGATCCGCCTGGACGACGTGGATCCTTCAGACCGGCGCGAGTACGACGAATTGCTTGTGACAACGCCTTAATCGCTTGATCCTGTCCGATAACACGATTGTGTAGTTCATCTTCCATACGAAGCAGACGTGCTGTCTCTTCTTCTGTCAGTTTGAATACTGGAATTCCAGTTGAGATAGAAAGTACCTGTGCGATGAGTTCTTCATCGA
>JBEINN010000026.1:0-8068 GCA_040378115.1 Candidatus Planktophila sp.
GCAATTAAACCCTTGAAGTAATCAACTGTTGTCAGATTAGTTGCCTTGGTATCCCACTTAATTGAATTAACTTCGTCGCTTGACTTATAACTATTGCTGTCACCCTTCTTAGATCGCAGAAATTCTTGCCCTGCCTGCATAAATGGCAAGCCCTGAGCCAAGAATACGAATGAAGTTGATAAGCGACTCAATTTCGCAGATTCTGTAGGAGCTACACCTTTAACACTAGATTGAATCTTGTCAAACAAGGTCATGTTGTCATGAGACTCAACGTAGTTAACTGATTGTCCAGGAGAAGAAGTTTTCCATTTTGGAACAACAGAGGAGGAGTAATCAATATTTCCGACTATGCCAGATCTGACATCCATCAGCGCAGTGAATTTTCCGGTAGCAAAACCGTTATCAAGCGGATCAAACACTGAACCCTTTACTCCATCTCTGATTTGATCATTGAACAATGAGACAGAAGGAAGTTTTGAAATATTGCTTTGGTTGGCGCGTAATGCAGGATCCAAGGAACCCATATTCCAGCCTTCACCGATAACAATAATTGTCGGATCAATTTTTCGTAGAGTTTGAACAATTTCACTAATGGTCTGAATATCCATGAGTCCCATCAAGTCAAAACGGAAACCATCAAGGTTGTATTCGGTAGCCCAATACTTAACCGAGTCAACTATGAATTTTCTGACCATAGACCGCTCAGATGCCACATCATTTCCGCAACCACTACCATTAGTCAGAGAACCGTTTTCATCAGTTCTGAAAAAGTATCCTGGGGTAATCAGATTTTGGCTAAAGGAGCTTGAGTTTGAAACATGGTTATAGACAGCATCCATGTTTACGCGGAGCCCTAAAGAATGCATGCTTGAAATAGCGCTCTTCAACTCGGTGATTCTAGCTTTTGGATTTTTTGGATTTGAGCTATATGAACCCTCTGGAACATTGTAATTTTGTGGATCATAACCCCAATTAAATGTGGGGTTATTCTCATCCACCGTTGCAAAATCAAAAATTGGGAGCAACTCCACGTGCGTTACACCAAGATCTTTGATTGAAGATACGCCAGTTTTAACACCCTTATAATTTGTATTAGTTTCGGTAAACGCTAAATATTTACCTCTATTTGCTTCGGAGATTCCACTCGACTTATCCATCGATAAATCTCTTACATGTAGCTCATAGATGATGGCATCAGTTGGTTTTCCTGAAAATTTAGGCTTAGCGTTACTCCAACCCTTTGGATCAGTGCTATCTAAGTTAACAACCACTCCACGAAGTCCATTAGAAGTAGTGGCTCTTACATATGGATCAACAGCTTCGTTCACCGTTCCATTTACCGCCACGCGATATGCGTAGACGGTTCCATCTTGATCACCGTTTAGTGTAACTTTCCAAGTGCCGTTAATGTCGCTAACCATCGGCGTAATCTGTCCGGAAGCAAATTCTGAATCAGCAGTTTTGTAAGTCACCAAATCTACAGAAGTTGCGATAGGTGCCCACACTCTAAACGAAGTTGATCTCTGTGTGTATGTATTTCCTAAATCATCGCCTGTGTAGGTGTACTTGTCTGCAAACTCTTTAGAATCAAAAATTTTACTTTGTGAAACTATTGGATTTTCAACAGCAGGTGCTGTTGGTATCGAGTAATGAATTGTTGGGTCACCTTTTCTTAACCAAATTTCTACATTTCCATCTTGATTAAACTGTGTAATAAACCGGTCGGCTTCTATGTCCTTTGCATCCCAAGATCCTTTGCGAACAATAATTCCAACACTTTCAAACTTTTCCATACCTGTGATAGTGACTTTTGCAATCTTTCCAAAATCATCACTTGAAGTAAATTCAACTCCATTTGCATTGACATCAACATCTCCTGGGCCAGCAAGGTTTTTCCAAAGCCAAAGATTCCAATTCTGGTAGTCCCCACCTGGCCGCTGATAGTGCACCGTGAGATTTACTGTTGCCGGTGCGCCCGTTGCAATCGAAGGAAAGCTAAAAACAAGAGCAGCAACTAGAGCGAGAAATACCTGAAACTTTTTAGCATGGAGTCTGATTTTCATGGGTAAAAGGTACTACCTCAGAAAATAGATTAATAGTTAAAGTAATCCTCGGCGTTTCAGGAGAGGCTCAATTTTTGAATCACGACCACGGAAGTTGCGGAACATCTGCATTGAATCAATAGATCCGCCGCGTCCAAGAAGAGTGTTCTTGAAGTGTTCGCCATTTTCACGCTTTAAGCCACCATTTTCTTTGAACCAATCAACGGTGTCTGCATCCAAAACTTCAGACCATATATATCCGTAATAACCTGATGAGTAACCACCAGCAAAGATGTGACTGAAGTAGGTAGAGCGGTAACGAGTTGGAACTGGTGCGAAATCCAATCCGTAATCTTTAATTGCTTGTGCTTCAAATTCGACAACATCAGTAACTTTTGCTGCCTGTTCGACATTGAGCGAATGCCAGGCTAGATCAAGGGTTGCAGCTGCTAAATAACTAGTAGTCGCATGACCTTCATTAAATGTACTTGCAGCCTTAAGGCTATCTATCCATTCTTGCGGCAACTTTTCGCCAGTTTCATGGTGGCGGGCGTAGTTTTCAACTACTTCTGGCCACAAGATCCACATCTCATTTACCTGCGATGGGAATTCCACAAAGTCTCGCTGAACACTTGTACCTGAAACACGTGGGTACTTCACCTGGGATAGGAAACCATGGATTGCATGACCAAATTCATGAAACAGGGTTGTTGTTTCAGAAAAGGTAAGCAAGGTTGGCTGACCAGCTGGTGGTTTTGGAATATTTAAGTTGTTTACAACAACTGGCAGCTGATTAAACAAGAAGTTTTGATCAACTAAGTTATTCATCCAAGCTCCGCCACGCTTTGAATCACGTGTGTAAAAGTCTGCAATGAACAAGCCAACCTTTGAACCATCTTCGTTGTTTACTTCAAAGGCACGAGCCTCTGGGTGATAAGTAACTAAATCAGGGCGCTCCTTAAAGCTAACTCCAAACAACTTGTTTGCTGCAAAGAAAACACCATCATGTAATACGCGCTCTAGTTCAAAGTATGGACGCATCTTGGTTGTATCGATGTTGTACTTTTCTACACGGACTTTCTCGGTGTAAAAACCCCAGTCCCAGCTTTCAATATCTGTTCCAGCTGATTTCTTAAGATCTTCGGCCTCAGCTCTTGCATTTCGAACAGCGGCAGGTGCGATCTTGCGCAACATTGCGTGAACATTATCTGGATGCTCAGCTGTCTGAACTGCGATCACATGCTCGGCATGGGTCTCTTTTCCAAACAACTTTGCACGCTCTGCACGAAGCTTGACCATCTTTAACAGTACAGGCTTGTTGTCATTATCATTTGCGCGGTTTGCCTTCAAAAGTGAGGCTTGCATGATCTTTTTACGCAGATCGCGATTAGTTAATAAATCCAAGACCGGGTTACCGGTGAAGTTCACCATTCCAATAAGCCACTTACCATCATGTCCACGATCTTTTGCTGCAGCTGCTGCGGCCGCGATTTCATTCTCGCTCAAGCCATCTAGCTCTTCTACAGATTCGACCAAGACAGCCAAATCATTGGTATCTGCCAAGACATTCTTCGAGAACTGAGTTTCAAGTGAAGATAGCTCTTCATTGAGCTCCTTGAGGCGTGCCCGTTGTGCCTCTGTTAGGTGCGCACCAGCATGAATCAAATCTTTGAAGTAGCGCTCTAATAGCCAAGCATCTTCGCTATTAAGTCCTAACGATTCGCGAGCATCGTAGAGATCCTTAATTCTCTTGAATAAAACAGGGTTAAGACTGATTGCATCTTGATGAGCAGCAAGCTTTGGTGCGATCTCTTCTTCAATTGCATTCATTGCATCGTTGGTGTCACTTGAAGACTTGTTGTAGAAGACCAACAACATACGCATTAAATACTGTCCACTTTTTTCCAGCGCAACGATTGTGTTCTCAAATGTCGCAGCCCCTTGGGTATCAAGAATTGCTTGAACCTCAGCTAGTTGTTCCGCACAACCTTCGTAGAAGGCGGGCAGATAGTGCTCCTCTTTGATCTGAGCAAATGGAGGCAGCTCATATTCAAGAGTGCTTCTTTGGGCAAATGGATTCGCGTTAGTCATAACGCGAAACCTATCAATTAAAAGATGCTTTAACGAGGGCGACGGCGACGTTGGCTTGAATTAGGACGTGGGCGCTTTCCGCCGCTACGTACTGACTTTTCAACGATTGGAACTATGTAAGGAATACCTGATGGCTCCTGCGCACCAGTAATCTTCATTAGTTCAGTACTGAGTGGTGTGACCCCAACATACTTAGGGGTGACACCCGCGCGCTGTGTAAGTCCACCGATCGACTTTTGCTGACGTGTTGTCGCAAGAGTTACAACAGTTCCGGCCTCACCCGCACGCGCAGTACGACCTGCACGGTGTAGGTAATCCTTGTGATCTGTTGGTGCATCTACATGCACAACAAGTGAAATTCCATCAACGTGAATACCGCGAGCAGCAACATCTGTTGCTACTAGTGCAGCATTTGCAGTCTCCTTGAACAGCGCCAACGTACGTGTGCGTACCGCTTGTGACTTTCCACCGTGCAATGCACCAACTGGAACACCTGCGTGTGCAAGCTTGTCAGCTAAACGATCAGCACCACGCTGAGTTTTCACGAACAAAATTGTCTTTCCGTTACGAGCTGCAACCTGATTTGTGATGTCATCTTTATCGGTTGGGTTCATAACCAATACGTAGTGCTCCATAGTTGAAACAGATGCACGGTCGTTTTGTAGTGAGTGAGTCTTAGGGTTCTTCAGGTACTGACGAACCAATGAATCAACACCACGATCTAGAGTTGCAGAGAAAAGTAAACGCTGACCATCAAGCTTTGCCTGATCAAGAATTTCCTTAACAACAGGCAGGAAGCCCATGTCAGCCATCTGATCTGCTTCATCAAGAACAGTAATCTGTAGTTGATCTAATTGAACTTCACCCTTGTTAAGCAGATCGATTAAACGGCCAGGTGTAGCAACCAAAATTGCTGTTCCGCGACGCATTGCAGTGATCTGCTTTGAATATGACATTCCACCAGCAACAACAACTGATTCATGACCAATTGAACGTGCAAGCGGCATCAGAACTTCATCAATCTGCTGTGCAAGTTCACGAGTTGGGGTTAAAACAAGTGCCAATGGCTTATGTGGCTTGGCAACCTTGCCATTGAGATTGTTAAGTAGAGCTAAACCAAATGCAAGAGTCTTTCCTGAACCAGTTTGTCCGCGACCCAAGATGTCATGTCCTGCAAGAGCATCTGGAAGTGTTGCAATCTGAATTGGGAATGGATGCATGATTCCTTGCTTGCTAAGTGCGTTAACAAGTGGTGCTGCAATTCCAAGATCAGCAAAAGTTGTTGTGATCTCAGTTAAAGGAGTTGCATCAACAAGGTTTGCATCTGCAAGATTTGCTGAAATGTAATTGTCATCTGCACCGAAATCGACCGCTGCATTTGAATGAGACTTTGCCTGCTTCTTGAAATCATCACGAGCGTATGCTGGTGAGTCATTGCGGCGATCGCGTACTGGACGCTCTGCACGGAAGTTAGCTGCACGTGTATCTGGTGCAACGCTGCTCTTCTTCGGACGAGTTGGATCAAACTTTTCACGCTTGCGTGGTTCAAAGTTTGGGCGACCATCATCGGTGCGGGCAATCTTTGCTTTCACTGCATCGCGACGATTTGTTGGACGAGTGTCAGACTCTTTCTTAAATGCTGGGCGCTCTGCTTTCTTGTATGGCTTTCTAGCTTCCGGACGAGATGTTGGACGCTCTGTTCGCTCTGCACGTGGTGCTGATTCGCGAACTTCACGTTCTTTAACAAACTTCTTTGCGCGGGAATCTGGGCGCTGTGAGCGTTCGATACGTTCCTTGCGCTCTTCAGGTGCTTCAGTCGGACGTGGCTTTGATGCAGTTTTTTCTTGGTAACGTTTTGCACGCAACTTTGAACGTTCGACTAAGCGGACTTCTTTCTTTGATGCTGTTGATGTATCTACATCTGAATAACGACGTGTAGATGCTGGCTTAGCTGCTGCACCCTTACGAGCTGCTTTTTGTGCAGTTGTGTGACGGGCTTTCGGAGCTGCTTCTTTAAAAGCAACAGCCTTCTTTGCGCGCTTAGGCTTTCCTGCTGATGCTGCGCGACGAGCTTTTCCGGGCGCGCTAGTGCGTGGTTGTAGAGACATAGAAATGCATACCAATCGAGACGACAAGCGCGTCTCGGGTATAGCTCGCGCTTTTGGCGGCTAGGGCGAAAATAAGACTCGCATGTAGTGCTGAACTAAGTCAGCACTTGGGGGAAGTGCTTTGGTGCGGTCGCACCAACGGGTTAATTCTAGCGTGGATTATTGGATTGAAAAACCAACAGGAAGTTCTAATCGATTAGCCGATAGCAACGCTGAATCCGTCAATATTTCATGGGTAGAACCATCTGCAACTATGACTCCGCCCTTCAAAATTACTGATCTGGCACACAATTCGTAGGCATATGGAAGATCGTGGGTAACCATCACCATTGTTATGTCCAATGAGCGCAAAATATCGGCTAATTCGCGGCGACTTGCAGGATCAAGGTTTGATGATGGTTCATCTAAAACAAGAATTTCAGGCTTCATTGCTAGAACAGTCGCAACAGCCACACGTCGGCGTTGGCCAAAGGAGAGGTGGTGAGGTGGACGATTTTTGAACTCGCTCATCCCAACTAAGTTCAACGCTTCATCGACAATCGCATCCAGTTCTGAACCGCGCTTTCCCATGTTGTAGGGACCGAATGCAACATCTTCTCCAACAGTTGGCATAAACAACTGATCATCGGGATCTTGGAAAACAATTCCGACCTTTGAGCGAATCTCTTTGATTGATTCTTTGTTCTTTGAATCAACTAGTTGACCGGCAACATGGATAGATCCGTGCGATGTTGGATGGATACCGTTCATGTGCATGACAAGCGTTGTCTTACCGGCACCGTTTGGCCCAAGAAGTGCAACACGTTCTCCTTTTTGCACCGAGAGGTTTACGCCATAAAGCGCTTGATTGCCATCAGGGTATGCAAAGGCAAGCTCTTTGATTTCTAGACTTGGCGTGTTCATCACATTTTCCCAATCGTTAGTTGTGTAACAAAAATTATGAAAGCCACAAGTGGATACACCATTGCCTTAATCCAAACGGAAGATCGAACATTCGGCTGTTCATCATGGGGGAGTACACCAACATACCCACGAGAAAGCATAGAAAGATGAACTCTTTCTCCTCGTTCGTAAGAGCGAATAAATAGTGCGCCAGCTGCTGTTGCTAAAACTTTCCAGTGCTTGACTCCAGTTGCTTCAAAGCCTCGGGACTCACGTGCAACCTTCATTCTTTCCATTTCATCATTTACAACATTGACATAGCGCAACATAAATGAGGCAATTTGAACCATTAACACCGGAAGCTTTAGCCGCTCAAGTCCTCGAAGAATCTCACGAGCAGTTGTCGACGTAGACAAAATAATTGCCGTCATCACACCCAAAGTTCCTTTAACAACAATTCCAGAACCTGCAATTAACCCTTCGCGATAAAGATCAAAAGGCCCAACTTGAACCTTCTCTCCAGAGCCGAAAAAGGGCATCAGGATTGCGAAGAAAACAAAAGGAATTTCGATTAATGAGCGCTTAAAAAGAAGAGTAAAGGGAATCTTTGCGACGAGAACTACCGTGAGCAGCCAGATGAAATATGCAACAAAAGCAGGCCATTGGGTAACTGGGGTTGAAACAACAATCAAAATAAAGGTGACCGCTGAAATGATCTTCAGGTGCGAAGGTAAAGCGTGGACCAACGAATGGCGATGAAGGTAGAGCCTTTCACCTACATCATGTCCGTGGTGATGGTTTTCCTGCTCGACCTTAATTGCGATCCTTCTTTGGTTTGCGAGCAATCAGTTTGAAACCAATTCCAGCAACTACAGCGGTGCCTATCACGCCGATTACTCCTGCCACACCAACAGATGCTCGTTCGTTGTCAATTCCCTTAACTCC
>JBEINN010000117.1:0-3330 GCA_040378115.1 Candidatus Planktophila sp.
TCTTAATTTGCTTTAACTCAGAGGAAGAGAATTCTTTGATGAAATCGAAGTACAGAGTGATTAATCCAAGTTTCACCACATTGTGTTTGGACTTTGAGTAAACCTTGATTAATGATTCCCTTTGTGGGTCAAAGAAATCCTTGTCAGCTCGCATTAGACGCTTTGTGCCGTTCATGGCACGCATGGCCACAATGGAATCTTTATGAAGAAGTAGTTTTAATAGTTGAGGAAACTTCTTTGGGTCTGACTCGACTATCTTCACAATCTTGAGGGTGTTGCCCAGTGAGTTAGGTTTTCCCACGGCTAACTCGGATGCAAAGTCCACACTTGATTTATCACTTGCCATATTGAAATTATACAAAAAGAAGATTCGCCCTAGTCCCAGAATATTTCATGTCCACGATTTGCCCATTTGTCCACGATTTTGCCCAATGAATTCGGTCAAAACATCCAAGGTCTTGCATAAAACTAAACACTTTTGAACAAGAAAGTGAGCGCAGTTTTAACCTGCGCCCACCTAATTGGAAGAAGAGTCGCCCTATAAGCCGGACACATTCCATTTACGCTTGAAAACAGGCACTTGCCCTCACTATTGCCCTCAAACTAAAACAAAGCCAAACAAAGAGTTGCGCTAGTAGTAACAACTAATCAGAGGTTTTATCCCTCAAGTTAAAAACTCTGTCTCCCTCATCGAAACTCAGCAACTTTGGTGCCAATTTTGCATCAATTTCAGCAAATCCAAGGTGTTCCACGACTCTCGCAGAGGCTACATTTTCTGGAACTAGTGTGGCCCAGAAGTCGTGCTCACCCTCACTTCGTAATTCATTTAACAAAAGCTCTGTTGCAGCAGTCCCTAGTCCTTGACCCCACAGTGAAGGATTAAGCAGATATGCGATTTCTACAATTCCATCATGGGCAGTTGCTTCAACTCGTCCAATTACAACAGAATCGAGTAGAACCGCATAATTAAACCAACGTTGACCCGAATCTGCTGCTGGCCCAGTTTTCAGGTGTTGAATACGGTCTTCTAATTCAGCAAGGGTAGCCACATCGGGTCCCCCAATAAATTTCCCAACCTGTTCGTCATCAAGTGCTTCAAACAATTGAGAAGCGTGACAAAGGTCTAATGGTTCAAGCTTCAAATGCACAATCTAAATGTACCCAACAATTCATAGAGAGAAGAGTCGCCCTATAAGCCGGATCTTGGGCTACTGCCTAACCTGAAAAATCTTTACCTATCCGTAAGCCCTGGTGTATGAATTAATTCCAAGTGACTTAAGGGTCGGGGGTGTATGAATTGGTGTATGAATTACCGTCACTAACCGTCCTAAACCAAGTGAAAACTGGTCTTGTGAATGTCAGTGGGTGTTGTCATAATTAGTACGAAAGGTCGCACAATTACATATAAATACGCTTGATATATAGATCAGCTATCTGGTGGCGGGTGAAGGATTTGAACCTTCGAAGGCAGAGCCGGGGGATTTACAGTCCCCTCCCATTGGCCGCTCGGGCAACCCGCCAAGGTCGAACAAGTACTGCGGCAATTATGGATAGTGCGAAGGGAAAGGATACCTTAGGCACGTGCGCGTACAAACCGCGCTTTAATCCAGTGAAAGGGCCCAGATAATGGCAGCAGATAGCAGTTTCGACGTGACCTCCAAGATCGACCGCATGGAGCTAGATAACGCTATAAATCAGGCAGTTCGTGAGATTGAAACCCGCTTTGATTTCAAAAATACTGGCTCAAAGATCGAACTTGAAGGCGACAAAGTATTGATCGAGGCAGACACAGAAGAGCGCGCAAAAGCAGCGTTAGATGTCGTTAAGGACAAGATGATCAAGCGAGGTGTCTCTCTAAAGCACCTTGATGCAGGCGCACCACAGCTGTCAGGAAAGATCTACAAGATCGCTGCTCCGTTGAAAGAGGGTATTTCAACAGAGAATGCAAAAAAGATTGCAAAGATGATTCGTGATGAAGGCCCAAAATCTGTAAAGACACAGATTCAAGGTGATGAACTTCGCGTAACATCAAAGAGTCGCGATGATCTGCAGGAAACAATGGCTATGGTTAAAGACGGTGGCTGGGACTTTGCAGTTCAATTCACGAACTTCAGATAATTGAGTAAAAACAAGCTCGGCCTTTTGTTTGGAATAAGTGCTTACTCTTTATGGGGCGCGTTTCCTTTGTATTGGCCTTTGCTTGAACCAGCCAACCCACTAGAAATCGTTTCTCACCGAGCTGTCTGGACTTTAGTTTTCTGTTATATTGTTCTGGCAGTAACCAAAGCTCTCAAATCAACTTTGGCAACTCTAAAACAACCCAAAATTGCTGCGCGATTATTCTTAACCTCCTTGCTAATTTCCATCAACTGGCTGGTTTATATCTGGGCAACTAATAATGGCCACGTTGTTGAAGCTTCTCTTGGCTACTACATCAACCCTTTGATCATCATTGGTTTCGGCGTGCTCTTACTAAAAGAAAAGATGCGACCACTTCAATGGGCTGCGGTGGCAATCGCCTCTCTCGGTGTATTAGTTTTAACAATTGATAACGGCCGCTTGCCATATATCGCATTAGCCCTTGCATTTTCATGGGGTACCTACGGTTTAATCAAGAAGCAGTTAGGCCTAGGAGCCCTCGAAGGCCTGGCCATCGAAACCTTTATCTCTGCCTTCTTCTACCTGGCATACCTGATTTATATAGGTAATCAGGGCACTGGGCAGTTTGGGCATTCTTGGGGTTTAACAATTCTGCTCATCAGCGCTGGTGCAGTTACTGCAATTCCGTTGTTGTTGTTTAATGGCTCAACCAATCGATTGCCCTTCACAACTATTGGATTACTTCAATACATAACACCAACCTTGCAATTTTCAGTTGGTGTTTGGGTTCGACATGAAGAAATGCCCACGGCGCGTTGGATTGGTTTCTTGATTATTTGGGTCGCGCTAACAACCCTGGCACTTGATCTTATTAAATCAAGCAGAACGGTCGATAACCGCGTCGCATAGCGACATCAACGCTGCTGTTGCATCGTTTATCGGTAGTGGGCCAAGTGCACCTCGTGCCTGCTTAGCGACTTGATGCAATTGTCCACGAGATTCATCTAAAGCCTTGTGAGTGCGCAATGTTGCTAAGACTTGCTGAACGGTTGCTTCGTCCTCAATAGGTGCAGCTAGTAATCGCTTGAGATCGCCGTCTGCTGGATCACTCGATTTCATGACATTGAGTGTCACAAGTGTTGGAACACCTTCACGAAGATCCGTGCCAGGTGTTTTGCCAGATTGATTTGATTCACTAGCAATATCAATAACATCGTCTGCTAACTGGAA
>JBEINN010000107.1:0-3643 GCA_040378115.1 Candidatus Planktophila sp.
GACTTGCTCTTGGATCCAGATGACTTTGTTGCATCAACGGCCTGGAGGTCAGCCTCTGTCCTTGTTGCTGATAAAGACAAACAAGCATTAGTTGAACTTTTGATTTCTCAATTAGGTCGAGGCGATTCTGATATCCAATTTGGTCTGACTCGGTTTCTTTGCGCGATCGGCCAACCAATAGTCGCTCCGCTGACTAAAGCGGCACAATCGCCAGAGGAAGTAGTTCGCACGCATGCTGAATTCACATTGATTCGTTTTCAGGAAATGGAGTTAGAGAAAGTCAAAAAGAAGTAAACGTGGGCGTTGAGGGTTTCGAACCCCCGACATTCTCGGTGTAAACGAGACGCTCTACCACTGAGCTAACCACCCGGTATTGCAGACCCAAATCTTAACTTACGAGCCCACAATCTCCTAAATCACGCTTATAGCGCTGCAATAGCCGCCTTGTAATCAGCGTTTTCACGCGCTGCCCAACCGTTCTTTACTTCCCAACGAAGAATTCCTTCTTTATCGATCAAGAAACTTCCACGAAGTGCGCAACCCTTTGACTCTTCAAAGACACCGTAGGCAGTTGCAACCGCGCCATGTGGCCAGAAATCTGAAAGGACTGGGAATTGATAATTCTCTTGCTCTGCAAATACTCGTTGTGTAAATGGTGAATCACATGAGATCGCAAGCAATTGAAGATCATCATTTTGGAAAGATGAAAGGTCATCACGCAACGCACATAGCTCGCCAGTACATGTGCCAGTAAATGAAAAGGGATAGAACATCAGCAGGACATTCTTTTGACCTTTAAATGAAGAAAGTGAGACTTTTTCTCCGTGTTGATTAGCAATTTCAAAATCTGGTGCAGCTTGTCCAATAGTTAAACTCATGTCGCAAACTTACCTCTTGCCCGCTTTACGTGCCACTAATCGGGTTGCGGTCCAATCCTTGGCGAGCGCGATTGTGGAAGTCACACTGAGTCCCGCAATAGGTGCCGCATCTTGAATATCACTTGGTTCGACGTGGCCATCGCGTCCTGCTTTTGGTGTCATTACCCAAATTGCGCCATTTTCAAATAAGTAAGTGAGCGCATCCATTAACTCATCGACTAAATCTCCATCGCCTTCACGCCACCAGATGATGACGGCATCAACAACTTCGTTCGTGGAACCTTCTAAAAATGTGGTCCCAGTAATTGACATGATTTGATCTCGAAGTGTGGAATCGCAGTCACGATCGTGGCCAACCTCTAAAACGAGGTCATCCTTGGCCAATCCCATCCGTGTAGGCACGGGCTAAGTCCACACTTTGCCGAGCCTGAGCGCAAGAGGAAGACTGGCTCAATTTCACACCTTCCCAATTTCCACTTAGGGGGCTGTAAGGGCGAGAATAAGCCCATGAGCGAAAACTTCGAGGCGCCCGATCTCAATATTGAGCAACTGGTAGATACCGATCCGTCAGAGTCTGCAGAATGGCGGGCCTCCTTTGATGCCGCTCTCAAGGCTGCTGGTCCGGTTCGCGCTCGCTACCTAATGCTCAATCTCTTGAACCATGCCCAAGAACGCAATGTAGGTATTTCAGCTCTTCGTGCAACCGATTACATCAACACAATTCCGCCAGAGCATGAAGCAAAGTTTCCTGGTGATGAAGATTTAGAACGAAAGATTCGCCGCATCAATCGTTGGAATGCAGCAATGATGGTTCACCGAGCACAACGTCCAGGTGTTGGAGTCGGTGGTCATATTTCGACATATGCCTCATCTGCTGCTCTGTATGAAGTTGGTTTCAATCACTTCTTCCGTGGCCAGGATCATCCAGGTGGAGGAGATCAGATTTTCTTCCAGGGACATGCAAGCCCAGGAATGTATGCGCGTGCATATCTTGAAGGTCGCTTAACAGAAAACCAACTTGATGGTTTCCGCCAAGAACTTTCTCATGAAGGTGGCGGACTTTCTTCTTATCCTCACCCACGTTTAATGCCCGACTTCTGGCAATTCCCAACAGTATCAATGGGTATCGGACCACTGAATGCAATTTATCAAGCGCGCTACAACCGTTACTTGCACAACCGTGGAATCAAGGACACAAGTGATCAAAATGTTTGGGCATTCCTTGGTGATGGTGAAGTTGATGAAGTAGATACTTTGGGTGCCATTGGCCTTGCTACTCGTGAAAAATTAGACAACTTAACTTTTGTTATCAACTGTAACTTGCAACGCCTTGATGGACCAGTTCGCGGAAATGGAAAAATTATCCAAGAGCTTGAATCAATCTTTGGTGGAGCTGGCTGGAACGTTATTAAGGTCGTTTGGGGCCGTGGCTGGGATCCATTATTGGCGCAGGATCGTGAAGGCGCACTTGTAAAGATTATGAATGAAACCCTTGATGGTGATTATCAAACTTTCAAGGCTGAATCCGGAAAGTATGTACGCGATAACTTCTTTGGCCGGGATCCTCGTGCTGCTGCAATGGTTGCTAATTGGTCAGATGATCAAATCTGGAATCTCAAGCGCGGTGGACATGATTATCAGAAGCTCTTTGCTGCATACACAGCTGCAACACAAAAGAATGGTCGACCAACAGTTATCTTGGCTAAAACTGTTAAGGGTTGGACTCTTGGCTCACACTTCGAAGGTCGTAACTCAACGCACCAGATGAAGAAGATGACGCTGGAAGATATTCAAAAGTTCCGCGACACATTGCATTTGGATATTCCTGATGAGAAGCTAGATAAGTACTTACCACCGTATTACAAGCCATCACCTGAATCTCCAGAGGCTAAGTATTTGGCTGAACGTCGTGCAGAGCTAGGTGGATCTATTCCACGCCGTCGTTCTAAGTCTCGTCCATTAACGATGCCGGATGATTCGGTTTACGAATCGGTAAAGCGCGGTTCTGGTCATCAAGAGATCGCAACAACGATGGCTTTTGTTCGCATGTTGAAGGATCTTGTTAAGGATCCAGGTTTGGGCAATCGCATTGTTCCGATTATTCCTGATGAGGCTCGTACCTTTGGTATGGATTCGCTGTTCCCAACAATGAAGATTTATTCTCCGCATGGTCAGCAGTACACCGCGGTAGATCGTGAATTGATGTTGTCGTACAAGGAATCAACTTCGGGTGTAATTCTTCACGAAGGTATCAATGAAGCAGGATCTGTTGCTTCATTTACAGCAGTTGGATCTTCATATTCAACTCATGATGAACCAATGATTCCTATTTACATCTTTTATTCGATGTTTGGTTTCCAGCGCACAGGAGATGCTTTCTGGGCCGCTTCTGATCAATTGGTTCGTGGTTTTGTTGTCGGTGCAACGGCAGGACGTACAACTCTAAATGGTGAAGGCCTACAACATGAAGATGGTCATTCACATCTTCTTGCGGCAACTAACCCTGCAGTCGTTGCTTATGATCCAGCATTTGCTTACGAGCTTGGCCATATAGTTAAAGATGGTCTGCGTCGCATGTATGGTGAAAATAGTGAGAACGTTTATTACTACCTCACTGTTTACAACGAGCCATATGTACATCCTGCAGAGCCAGAAAATCTAGATGTTGATGGTTTACTCAAGGGTATTTATCTCTTCTCGCCTTCGAAGAAATCTCGCAAAAAGAACGCACAAATCTTGGCTTCAGGTGTAGGAGTTAACTGGGC
>JBEINN010000110.1:0-3550 GCA_040378115.1 Candidatus Planktophila sp.
AAACCAAGAGCGCATGGACATGCAATTACCAAGACAGCAATTGCATGTGAAATTGAAATCGTTAATGTTGAGCCAGTCGCATACCAAATATAAAAAGTTGCAATCGCTGCGGCGGTGACAATCGGAACAAACACCGCACTGATTCGATCTGCAAGGCGCTGAATCGGTGCTTTTGTTCCTTGTGCACTAATCACCATTGCAGTGATTCGAGCAAGTTCGGTATCGCTACCAACGCGTGTAGCTCGAACAATCAAGCGACCATTGTGGTTTACCGATGCACCAATAACTGAAGAACCAGGGCCGACATCAACCGGCTTGGTTTCACCGGTAAGCATTGAGTTATCAACGGCGCTTTCACCCTTAACAACAATGCCATCCGTTGCAATGCGATCTCCGGGGCGAACTTCAAACTCATCACCTATTTGTAACTGTTCTATTGGAACAATTAGTGGGAATCCCCCACGAACAATCGTTACCTCTTTACTGCCAAGAGCAAGAAGTGATGACAGTGCGCTGCTGGCCTTGGCTTTTGCGCGAGTTTCTAAATAACGACCAAGAATGACAAAAAAGATAACTCCTGCTGCAACTTCTGTGTACACATCGCCAGCACCGGTTGAGTTTGCATAGATGGACCAGCCAAATGCTGCTAGTGAACCCATTGAAATCAAGTTATCCATTGTTGGATGCTTGAGATTTCTAAAAGCGGCTTTATGAATTGGGTAAGCAACAAGTAGAACAACTGGCGCGCTCAATGCAATAACGACCCACGCTGTTGGTGAATACAAAGGATGAGGCAAACCTGCAGCATCCAAAGCATCATGAATCCACATATCTACTTGGTGGTGCCAGCTCATCACCATGGAAAGTGCTACCGCTGGAATTGCAAAGATCGCTGCAAAGAAGAATGCGCGTGCTGATTTCTTGCTGTGCAAAGCCACTGATTGAGCATCAACTAAAAGCGATGCTGAATATCCAGCTTTTTCTACAATTTTTATTAACTCTTTAGCTGTGATTTCAGCAGGTGCCAGAATGTGAGCGGTTTCAGTTGCAAAGTTAATAGTTGCACTAACACCTTCGACACTATTGAGAGCTTTCTCTACAGAGTTAACGCATGAAGAACAGGTCATTCCCTGAACCGACAAGCTTGTTGGTTCAAGCGGTGTATTACCGGGCTGTGATTTAACTGCCTGTGTCTTTGCTGCCTCTGTGCTCATCGTTGCTCTCTTCATCTCTTCATCATTGTTACGGATTCAAGCCATTAATTACTGCGTTGTGCAGTAAGCCATTAGTTGAAACTCCACTTCCACCGAAAGGTCCATTCTGGCCCGCAGTATTTGTAAAAGTGCCACCAGCTTCACGAACAATGATGTCTAGCGCTGCCATGTCCCAGACTGCCAGAGATGGCTCGACAGCTACATCTACCGCGCCTTCGGCAACCAACATGTGTGACCAGAAATCACCGATTCCCCTGGTGCGCCATGCGCCAGCAAGCATCTTTTGGAAAGGTCCTAATCGATCTCCCCAACCAACAAAATCTGAGTATGAAATTGATGCATCAGAAAGAGCTGAAACCTTTGACACGGAAATTTTCTTTTCATTTACCGACAAAGAAAGACTTTCAGAATCCTTAGTTGCATCGGAATCATCAAAATCATCATTGCCTGCATTAAAGCGCACTGATGCTCCGTGACCCTTGGCTGCAGCCCAACGTCTAGCCAAAGCTGGTGCGCTTGCGATTCCAACAACAACTTCTTCATTACCTGACGCATCTACTTGAACAAGTGCGATCAACGTTGCCCATGTTGGGACTCCGCGCATAAAGTTTTTTGTTCCATCAATCGGATCAATAACCCAATAACGACCCGAACTTCCTTTATCGCTTCCAAACTCTTCACCAACTAATCCATCACCAGAGCGATGTGTGCCTAACGCTTCTCGAATTGCAGTTTCAACTGCGCGATCAGCATCGGTAACCGGTGTGTTATCGGGTTTTGTGGTGATCACTAAATCTTGTGATTGGTATCGATCTAAAGTAATTGCATCTGCAAGATCAGCTAAAGCGTGAGCAAGGGCCAGATCATCAAGAATCTGTGCTGATCCATTAGCGCTGCTCATAATGGTGTGAGTCTATTCCACAGGCGTTACAGGTGCGTCCTTAACTGCTAGCAATGAGCGAAGGCTTGCCAAGCGTGCAATTCTGTGAGGATTTGGGGTCCCATCAGGTGATGCCCATGTATCTAGTTTGCAGGTGCTTTCAGCATGCGAACAGTTGGATAAACAGTTTGCAGCTACTTCTGAAAGATCACTAAAGGCATCAACAATTCGCTGATTATCAATGTGAGACAAACCAAATGCGCGAATACCAGGGGTATCAATAATCCAGCCATCACTGTCTACTAAAGGCAGGGCAATCGCACTCGATGATGTGTGGCGACCTCGACCAGTTGCTTCATTTACATCGCCAGTTGCTCGATTACTTTCTGGAACCAAAGCATTAATCAATGTGGACTTTCCGACACCTGAATGTCCGACCAGAACTGAAATCTTGCCTTCTAGAACTTGGTGCAGTTTTTCTAAATCTTTTTCACGTGACTGACTCTTAATTGCTGTATGAATTATCTCGACATCTAAATCTGCATACTCTGCAAGAAAAGCGGGGACTTGGCTAATATCGGTTTTTGTGACAACAATTTTAGGAACGATACCTTCGGTAAAAGCTGACACCAAGAAGCGATCGATTAAACCTCGACGGGGTTCGGGATTAGCTGCTGCAACAACAATTACTAACTGATCAATATTGGAAACAATCGTGCGCTCAACTTGTGCCGCATCATCAACAGTTCGACTTAAAGAATTGCGACGCTCTTGCACTGCAACGATTCGTGCAAGGGATCCTTCGGAACCGGTCACATCTCCGACCAATGAAACCTTGTCACCAGTAACAACAGATTTTGGACCTAATTCGCGAGCACGCATTGCGGTGACAATGGTTCCATCTTCAGTAATACAAGTTTGTCGGCCACGATCTACAGTTGTGACTAAGGCTGAAATGGCATCACTGTGTGATGGACGATCCTTGCTTCGCGGACGAGTGCTACGAGATGGGCGAACTCGCGCATCTGATTCATCATATTCGCGTGGACTCATACTAAAAGTGAACTCCAAAGTCCTGGAAAATCTGGAAGCGTCTTGCGGGTTGTCGCAATGTTTTCAACTTCAATTCCTTGAACAACAAGTCCCAAAACAGCGCCAGCTGTAGCTAAGCGGTGATCATCGTAGGTATGGAAAACACCAGCATGAAGTGGCGCCGGAGTAATGTGAAGCGCGGTTTCTTCTTCAACAACATTTCCACCTAAAGCATTAATTTCGCGGGTTAACGCAGCAAGACGATCAGTTTCATGCAGACGCAGGTGCCCAATTCCGCGTAAATGTGATGGTGAATCAGCCAGGGCTGCCAGCGCTGCAATTGAAGGAGTTAACTCACCGACATCATGCAGATCAATATCGATTCCGTGAATCGTGCCATTGCCCTTTAACGTTAAACCAGTCT
>JBEINN010000137.1:0-2743 GCA_040378115.1 Candidatus Planktophila sp.
CCATTAGGTCCCAGAATGACCCAGCGCTCCCCCTGTGTGATTTGGAAATTCAAAGGTCCCAGAATGAGCTTTTCACCACGACGTACTGAAACATCGCTTAATTCAAGTACCGGTGAAGTGGTCATAGAGCAAGAAGATACTGGTTAGAGAGCATCAATGGCCTAATTAATGGCGATTACGCGATGTGATTTTAAGATAATCTTGGCCTCATCATGAGTACTAGCGCAGATACAGAGCAATACACCGGTCTCATCCTTCTTAGTGGCGTAGACAAGCCTGGTATCACCGCATCCCTCTTTGAGGTCCTCTCACCCTTTTCCATAACTATTGTGGATATCGAACAAGTGGTTATCAAAGATCGACTCATTCTCACAGTACTAATCACCCTTAATCCAGCTCATGAAGATGCAATAGCTGCAGATTTAGAAACTTGCGCAGCTAGTTTAGATGTGGACATAGCCTCTCTCTTCTCAAATGCAGATAAATCAACGTTGAATACCAAAACAGACCTTGTGCGCGTTTCACTTTCCTCCGTGAAGCTTCTTCCTAAGGCTATTGAAGAACTTGCAGAGGTGATTCATCAGAACGGTGCAAATATTGAAAGTGTTACGCGTCTGGCCTCAAATCCTGTAACAACAATTGAGTTTGTAATCTCTGGGGCTAAGAAAGAGGCTCTCAACCAAGCTCTCTCCCCGATTGCATCAAGTAATGGCGCAGAGATAACTGTTCAATAAGGGCTTAAAGACGACAAGCGTGGATGTCAGTAACTAGGATTCCACGAGCACCAAGTGCCCATAGTTCATCCATAACATCGTTAGTTTCCTTACGCTTGACCATGGCGCGCACTGCGACCCAATCAGCATTTTGCAGTGGAGAAATGGTTGGTGACTCTAGGCCAGGCGTAATAGCGCAAGCTTTATCAACTAAAGTTTTTGGAATGTCATAGTCTAAAAGAACATACATCCGCGCAGTAACAACACCTTGCAGACGTCGAATTAAAATCTCTAATTCTGCTGGGATAGCGGTGTCTTTTCTGGAGATGACAACAGCCTCACTTGTAAGAATGGCATCACCAAATATCTTTAACCCCGCCTGACGAAGTGTGTTACCGGTGCTCACAACATCTGCGATCAAATCTGCAACGCCTAAGCGAACACTGCTCTCAACAGCACCATCTAATCTCACCACATCTGCTTTGATGTTCAATTGGGCCAAGTGGTGATTGACCAGACCTGGATATGCAGTTGCAACGCGTTTTCCTGCAATATCGGAAATCTTCCATTCGCGATCTGCTGGACCTGCGAACCTAAATGTCGATGCACCGAAATTAAGGCAGAGACGTTCCTCGGCACTTGCCGCTGAATCGATCAAGAGATCACGACCCGTGATGCCAGCTTCCAACTCTCCAGAACCGACGTAGATAGCGATATCACGGGGACGAAGATAGTAAAACTCAACACTGTTGTCGTTATCAATAAGAACTAAATCACGACTATCAGTGCGCTGGCGATATCCAGCCTCTTTCAGAATCGCAATAGATTCTTCAGCAAGTGAACCTTTATTAGGGACGGCTATGCGCAACATGTGTGAACTCGATTCGCTTAAAGGTAGGTATAGACATCATCAAGAGTCAGACCGCGCGCTAACATCAATGTTTGCACGTGATAAATCAGCTGACTAATCTCTTCGGCTAAAGCTTCATCACTCTCGTGCTCAGCAGCCAACCACACTTCCCCTGCTTCTTCCAAAATCTTCTTACCGATTGCGTGAACTCCAGCATCTAATGCTGCAACAGTTCCTGAACCATCAGGGCGTTGGAGGGCTTTCTCGCTTAACTCAGCCCATAAAGATTCAAAGGTTTTCATGGCCTTAGTTTACTAGAGGGCCTCGTGCCAGCGTTGCCAATTTTTCTCCCACCAATAACGCTTACGAACTAGCCTTCTGCGCAAGTGAACGTAAGGCATTAACCATGTGTGCTGGATCATCAGAGTTAAAAACCGCGCTTCCTGCAACAAAGGTGTCAGCGCCAGCCTCGACTGCAATTTCGATAGTTTCAAGAGAAATGCCACCATCAACTTGAAGCCATATGGGGCGATCACCAATAACTCGGCGAACTGCTCGGACTTTCTCCATCATTTGACCCATAAACTTTTGACCGCCAAAACCGGGTTCGACGGTCATTACTAGAAACATATCTACAAGATCGCTGAATTGTTCGTACTCATCTATTGCAGTATTTGGCTTAATGGCCAAACCAGAGCGCGCTCCTTCGCTTCGGATAGCACGCAGAGTCTTGGCAATATTCTCACTGGCTTCAGCATGAATAGTCACACTTGAACAACCTATTTCGGCATAACGAGGGCCGATTTCATCGACATTAGAAACCATAAGATGAGCATCAACCCCAATAGGACAACCCTTAATGATTGCGCTGGCACTCTCAAAATCAAAAGTGAAGTTGGGGACGAAAATATTGTCCATCACATCTAGATGTATCAGATCTGAGACATCTGCAATCTTTGCGATCTCTTGATCCAGGTGATTAAAATCCGCGTTGAGAATGCTTGGCGTCATCCGAATTTCACGCGTCATATCTCTAGCCTCACTGCCATGGTGCTACTTCTTTCGTAGCAAAGCCAGAAACATCGCATCCGTGCCGTGTTTATGGGTCCAGAGAGACATTGATTTGCCACGTACGGCGTCCTGCAAGTTAGCTGGTAGAAATTGAGCAATATCTAACTGC
>JBEINN010000084.1:0-4468 GCA_040378115.1 Candidatus Planktophila sp.
AAGCATTAATCGAGATAATGACTCAGAATTTATCTAGTAAATCTCATGAGCCAATTACTGTCCAAGGAACCACAACAATTATGGTCGTTGGTGTTAACGGCACAGGCAAGACAACTTCAGTTGCAAAGCTAGCATCACACTACAAACGCAATGGAAATAGTGTTGTTCTTGCCGCAGGAGATACCTTTAGAGCTGCAGCGGTCGATCAACTTAAAACGTGGGGCGATCGAATTGGAGTTGTAGTTGTATCGGGAAAAGAAAATGGAGATCCCGCATCTGTTGCCTTTGATGGAGCGCAAAACGCCAAGGAGACAGGTAGTGATATTTTCATAATCGATACCGCTGGTCGTCTGCATAACAAAAGCGATTTGATGGCAGAGCTTTCAAAGGTAAAGCGCGTTGTCGAAAAAGTTTCACCAATAAATGAAGTTTTACTTGTCATTGATGCAACAACTGGTCAAAACGGTTTGCAGCAAGCAAAGATATTTACGGAAAGTGTTGAAGTGACCGGAATTGTCTTGACTAAGTTAGATGGAAGCGCAAAGGGTGGAGTAGCGCTGGCGATCGAGGCCGAGCTAGGCATCCCGATCAAATGGATTGGCACTGGGGAATCCGAGACCGATTTTGCCCCCTTTAACGCTCAGAGCTACATCGCTGGCCTGTTGGCGTAACCCAGATGTAACACAATCCTTGGTTTTGTCACCAACCTGAAACCAAGTGATCCCTTCTTTGTAACTGTATCAATAGAAGGTTTACCCATCTCAAAGGCGAGAAATTTCTCGAAAATACTTAGGTGGTCTCTCATGGAGGAAGTTGTAATAAATTCAGGCGATACGGCGTGGATGTTGATAAGTACAGCACTTGTTGTTCTTATGATTCCGGGCCTCGCGCTTTTCTACGGTGGCATGGTTCGCGTAAAGAGTGTTCTTAATATGATGATGATGTCATTTGGCGCACTTGCAATTGTTTTTGTCCTATGGATCGCATTTGGTTTTTCGATGGTTTTCGGAGATTCAGTAGGCGGCAGAGGTCTCATAGGAGATATTGGTCAATTTACATTTTTGAATGGACTGGATAACTCAGCTGCTCTCATCGGAACAATTCCTGCGGCAGTCTTTATTGCTTTCCAAGGTATCTTCGCGGCAATTACTGTTGCACTGATTTCAGGTTCGATTGCAGATCGCGCAAAGTTTGGCGCATGGTTGGTCTTTGCCGGAATTTGGGCAACACTTGTTTACTTCCCTGTCGCACACTGGGTATTCGCATTTGATGACTTTGTTGCAAAGACCGGTGGTTGGATTGCAAATGATTTAGGAGCACTGGACTTTGCTGGTGGAACTGCGGTTCACATCAATGCAGGTGCAGCTGGTTTAGCTCTCGCATTAATTCTTGGAAAGCGCGCAGGTTTTGGAAAAGTTCCGATGCGGCCACATAGCTTGCCGCTAGTAATGCTTGGCGCAGCACTTCTGTGGTTTGGTTGGTTTGGTTTCAACGCAGGTTCAGCGGTTGCATCTAATGGAACTGCAGGTCTTGCACTTCTGAACACAATCGGTGCAACAACAGCAGCGGTACTAGCCTGGTTGTTAGTAGAAAAAGTTCGTGATGGTCACGCAACCAGTCTTGGTGCAGCTTCAGGTGTAGTCGCAGGTCTTGTTGCAATTACCCCTGCATGTGCTGCTGTTAATGCAAGCGGTGCTTTGATTATTGGAGTAGTTGCAGGCGCGCTGTGTGCACTTTCTGTTGGTCTGAAATTCAAGCTCGGCTACGACGATTCTCTCGATGTTGTAGCGGTTCACCTTGTAGGTGGAATCGTTGGAACAGTAATGATTGGCTTTGTTGGGGTAGAAGTAGGCCTCTTTAACGGCGGAGGAACAGAACAACTCGTCAAGCAAGTAATTGGTGCGGGAGCAGTTCTTGCATACTCATTCATTGCTACGTTGATCATCGGAAAGATCATCGATCTGACGATCGGTTTCAGAATCACGCATGATCAAGAAATCGCGGGCATTGACCTTGCGATTCATGCAGAACGTGCGTACGAACTATCAGACAATAGCCAAGGCAGTGTCTTTGGTATCTCGAAGGGGGCTTAACAATGAAACTCATTACAGCAATCTTGAAGCCATTCAAGTTAGAGGATGTAAAGAACGCCCTTCAAGGCGCAGGCATTACAGGAATGACAGTTTCTGAAGCTAGTGGCTTCGGTCGACAGGGTGGGCACACCGAGGTATATCGCGGTGCTGAATACACAGTCGACTTAATCCCCAAAGTACGCCTGGAAGTTCTTGTCGATGATAAAGATGCAGACTCTGTAGTCGATGTCATTGTCAAAGCCGCTTCCACTGGATCAATTGGTGATGGAAAGGTTTGGACGACACCAGTTGATCAAGTCATTCGTGTCCGCACAGGAGAGCGCGGCGTAGACGCAATCTAGACTCTCCTCTATGAGTACTCGAGAAAGACGAGAGCGATCGAACGAAAGCGACCGTTTTCTGTCTGAACTGTTCAGCACTGCTGAAAAAGCAGATGGACGGAAGAACTTGGGTAAAGAGATAGCACTTGCCGCGGTCGGAGGTTACGGCCGCGGCGAGTTATCTCCTGGATCAGATTTAGATATTTTATTTCTTCATTCAGGAAAAGTTTCAGCAGAGGAGTTAAAAGCTTTTGTTGATAATGTTCTTTACCCGCTTTGGGACAAAAAGAGTGTAGATCACTCGGTACGCACACGAAGTGAAACTCGTGATGCCACATCATCAGATTTGCGAGTTGCAACTGGTTTATTAGATATTAGATTAATTGCCGGCAACCCTGATTTAGTCGCTGGTGTTCAATTAGACGCATTAGATTTTTGGCGCAAAAATGCCAAGGAAAACTTGGCGGGCTTACATAAGAGTCTGCAAGAGCGACATGTACGTGCTGGCGAGTTAGCGTATTTATTGGAGCCAGATCTCAAGGAAGCGCGTGGTGGGCTACGCGATATTCAAGCACTACGTTCCATTTCCTCATCAGCGGCGATAGCTGTACCGCTAGAGAAAATTAGTTGGGCAGAAGGAACGCTTAACAATGTGCGCGAATCTTTGCATATTGCCAGTGGACGCGGAAAGGATCGACTGCTTTTTCAAGAACAGGACAAAGTAGCAAGGCTCTTAGATTACCCTGATGCTGATGCAATGATGAGCGATGTTGCACGAGCTGCCCGTTCAGTTGATTATCTACTTAATTACACATGGCATGCACTTGAACACAAAGGCAAAGATGGCTTGGGACGAATTCTAAAACGTCCTCGAATAACCACTGTTGCCAAAAATGTAAGCGCTTCCAATCGCGAGATTGTTATTGATCCATTCACCTCACTTGATGATGACCCTGTAGTTGGTTTGCGTGCTGCGGCAACAGCAGCGCAGCTAGGTCTTCCGCTTTCTCTTGATACCTGCACAGAATTATCTAAAAATCTAAAGAGTGGCCAAGGGAAACTGCCTACTCCGTGGCCGCGCGAAGCAAGAGAACTACTTATTTCACTCATAGGCGCCGGTGAAGCGATGGTGGGGATTTTCGAATCGTTAGACCAAGAAGAGATCATTTTTGAATGGATTCCAGAATGGATGAGCGTTCGTTCGCTACCTCAGCGCAATGCCCTGCATAGACACACAGTAGATCGCCACATGGTTGAGACAGCTGTACATGCCGCCAAATTAACCAGAAAAGTTCAAAGGCCCGACTTACTTTTATTTGCCGCACTTTTCCATGACATCGGAAAAGGAGCCCAAGAAGATCATTCGCTACGCGGTCTTCGATTAATTGAACCCATAGCTCAAAGGATCGGCTTTGATGCCAAAGAAATTGAAATCCTTAAGAACTTGGTTTTACATCATCTTCTGCTCTCATCTACAGCTACCCGTCGTGATTTAGATGATCCAGCAACAATTCAATCAATTGTTTCCTTGATTCCCGATGTAAATACCTTGGAACTATTGCATGCATTAAGTATTGCCGACGGTGAAGCCACGGGTAGCGCAGGATGGAGTGATTGGAAAGCAACGCTGGTCAATGACTTAGTGCAAAGAGTTAAGCGAGCTATGGCCGGTGCCGAGTTTGCACAGCAACCAGAGGTAAGTGAAAAACAAATGGCGCAAGCAGAAAAAGGAGAGCTACGCGTCATATTGGAAGAGCATTCAAGTGGCTACGCCGTTGAAGTTATCGCACCTGATAAGCCTGGACTGCTATCTATTGTTGCGGGCGTATTTAATATTTCGCGCCTAGATGTTAAATCCGCCCGAACTAAAACACTTGGAAATTCTGCGGTCATGAACTGGATCGTTACTCCTGAACCCCATGCTCCAGAAATAAGTGCCATAAAACTGCATGATTTAATCGCTGGTGCTTTATTGGATTCCAAAGATGTTGAAGAAAAACTGATTGCTCGTGCCGCAGCCTATGCATCAGTTCCTTCAATCCCAGTTCCAGATCC
>JBEINN010000156.1:0-2253 GCA_040378115.1 Candidatus Planktophila sp.
CTTGCATGAACACAGTAGATGTCCGCGCAAAGCTTGTAGAGCTTGGTTTAGAACTACCAGTTGCTGCTAAGCCAGTTGCTGCTTATGTTCCAGCAATTCGCACAGGCAATTTAGTTTTTACAGCAGGACAACTTCCACTTGCTGGCGGAGAAATGGCTGGCGTTGGAAAGGTTGATGGCGAGATCACTCCAGATCGCGCCAAAGAGCTTGCGCAGATTTGTGCACTCAACTGTTTAGCCGCTGTTGAAACCGTTGCCGATGTAAACAAGATTACAAAGATTGTTCGCGTGGTTGGTTATGTTAATGGTGTGCCTGGCTTTATCGGTCATCCGGGTGTAGTTAATGGAGCTTCTGAGCTGTTCATCTCAATCTGGGGCGATGGTGCAAAGCATGCACGTAGCGCTGTTGGTATTGCAGAGTTACCGCTGAATTCACCAGTAGAGATTGAACTAACAGTCGAAATTACTGACTGACACTTATTACTGAAGTAGTTACTTAGCGCGGAACCTCTCACAACTTTGTGTGAGCCTTGCCTCCGGTCATTTACCGCGCTTTGAAAGACGATCTAAATCTGTAATCAGTACCGCACGGCCATCTAGTTTTAACCAGTTGCGACCTGCGAAATCAGCAAGAGCTTTGTTAACGGTTTCTCGTGACGCGCCAACTAGTTGTGCTAATTCTTCTTGAGTTAAATCGTGGTGAACAAATAGGCCTTCAGCTGTTTGCTTTCCGAAACGCTCGCCAAGATCGATAAGTGCTTTAGCAACACGACCAGGTACATCTGAAAAGACTAGATCGCCAACAGCTTCATTTGTACGCCGCAAACGTTGCGCTAATCGAGCAAGTAGTTGAAGTGAAACATTTGGATTTGTTGCAAGCCAAGGAATCAACTTTTCCTGGCCAAGACTCAATAACTTGGCATCTGTAACTGCTGTTGCAGTTGATGTGCGGGGACCTGGATCAAAAAGACTAAGTTCGCCGAACATTTCGCCAGGTCCAAGAATTGATAGAAGATTCTCGCGACCATCTCCGCTGGATGTTCCAAGTTTGAGCTTTCCTTCAGCAATTACATACAAGTGATCGCCTTCATCGCCTTCGGCGAACAAAACAGAACCCTTTGCAATCTTTACGGAATCCATACTTGCCAGCAAAGAAGCAGCAGCGGCGTCATCCAAGGCGGTGAACAGAGGCGCTTTACGAATAACTTCTTGATCTATGGGCACGAGGGGTACTTTACTACCCATGGCGGTCGATGGCGAAATTCGTAAAGGGGCAAAAGCGGTTTATCGCATCCTTACCAAGACCTACCCCAATATTCGCTGTGAATTAGATTTTACTAACCCGTTGGAGTTAATCATCGCAACGGTGTTGAGCGCGCAATGCACAGATAAGAGAGTTAACACTGTCACCCCAGCGCTGTTTAAAAAGTACAAAAATCCGAAGGCTTATGCAAAAGCAGATATTCATCAGATTGAAGATTTGGTGCATTCAACAGGTTTTTATCGAGCAAAGGCCCGAAACATAAAGGCACTCAACATTAAATTGTTGGAAGATTTTGGGGGAGAAGTTCCTAGAACTCTTGAAGAGTTAATCACCTTGCCAGGTGTTGGACGCAAAACTGCAAATGTTGTTTTGGGTCATGCCTTTGATACTCCAGGAATAACAGTTGATACTCACTTCGGACGTTTGTCGCGGCGCTTTGGTTGGACTAAAGAAACCGATCCAGTAAAAGTTGAAATGATTGTTCAGCAGTTAATTCCACAACCTGAATGGACAAATCTGTCTCAGCGCATGATTTGGCATGGACGTAGAATTTGCCATGCACGTAAACCTGCGTGTGGTGCATGCCCAGTAGCAAAAATATGCCCCAGCGTTGGAATTGGTGAGATGGATAAAGCGAAGGCTTTATTGTTAGTAAAGACAGATAAGGATTTTAGATGAAGAAGTTAGTTGTTGCAGCGGTGCTGTTATTGCTGACGGCATGCTCACCTTCATCATCCTTTGTACAAGGCGAAGTTATTTCTTGCGAATCAATTTCTCAAGATCCAACCTTTACTGGCGGGATTGAACTGGAGTGTCTTGATGGTGGTAAAGGTGCTCAACTTGGCGGATTACGCGGACCAATGGTTATTAATGTCTGGGGCTCATGGTGTGGACCATGCAAGGAAGAGATACCAGTTTTTCGCGAATTTCATGAAAAAGCTAAAGACAAAGTTCAGCTAATTGGTGTTGATGTCGAAGAAGCAAGTTTGA
>JBEINN010000035.1:0-7354 GCA_040378115.1 Candidatus Planktophila sp.
CGACAATGTCAGAACTGTTAGCTCCATTTAATCGATACATTTCAAGTGGTGAAATCAATTCAAAGGTCTCGGATACTGCGCAAGCAACCGATCTAGTTCGCAAGAGTTATGAATCAGACAGCGTGGTGATTGATGAACTCGATGGCCTGACGGTAAACGGGGACACTTGGTGGTTTAACCTTCGCCCATCAAATACCGAGCCTCTGCTAAGGCTTAACGTTGAGGCTTCTACTCAGGCTCAAATGGAGTCGATACGTGATGGGGTTCTCTCTCTAATTCGCGGCTAATCCCCGTTTTCCATTACGAGCTTTTCACAAGAGGGCAGTAACCTATGCCTATAGCCGCCTAGCACAGTAGAGCCCTACGCCTTAGGTATCCAATTAATACTTTGATTACCAATTAAGGAGATTTACCGTGAACGTTCCAGTTACTTCAACTCTTCCAAAGCATGACATAGCTGATGCATCACTTGCAGCAGAAGGTCGCAAAAAAATCGAGTGGGCTGAGCGCAACATGCCTGTGCTTGCACAAATCCGTGAGCGCTTTGAAAAGTCACAACCTTTCGCAGGTGTTCGCATCTCTGCATGTATGCACGTAACAACAGAGACCGCTAACTTGATGCGTGTACTAAAAGCTGGTGGAGCAGAGATTGCTCTTTGTGCATCAAACCCACTTTCGACTCAAGATGACACAGCTGCAGCTCTCGTGCATGAATACGGAATTTCAGTATTTGCTCGCAACGCTGTTGATCGTGATGGGTATTACAAGCACATCAATGCAGCCCTTGATATCGAACCACACCAAGTTTTTGATGATGGTTGCGATCTTGTTAACACTTTACACACAACCCGTAAAGAATTGATTCCAAATATTGCCGGTGGTTGCGAAGAGACAACTACAGGTGTGATTCGCCTGAACCAAATGGCTAAAGATGGAGCACTTCAGTTCCCAATGATCGCTGTGAATGACACAGATACAAAGCACATGTTTGATAATCGTTATGGAACAGGGCAGTCAACACTTGATGCAGTGTTTCGTGCAACTAACTTCTTGCTTGCAGGTCGCATAGTCGTTGTTGCTGGATTTGGTTATTGCGGTAAGGGCGTTGCAGAGCGCGCCAAGGGTATGGGCGCTGATGTAATCGTTACTGAAATAGATCCAACTAAGGCACTTGATGCAATGATGCAAGGCTTCCGCGTTATGCCAATGCTCGATGCTGCAAAGGTTGGAGATGTCTTTATTACCGTTACAGGTAACCGCGATGTATTGCGCGACGAACACTTTGCAGTAATGAAGGACGGCGCAATCATGGCTAACTCAGGCCACTTCGATATCGAAATCGATGTTGCATGGCTCGAGCAGAACGCTAAATCAAAGAACTTAAAGATGCGTCACCAAACTGATGAATATGTGTTGTCAGATGGGCGCCGTTTACTACTTCTAGCTGAAGGCCGTTTGGTTAACCTAGGAGCTGCAGAAGGTCACCCAGCATCTGTAATGGATATGTCATTCTCAGATCAAGCTCTAACCGCTGAATACCTTGTTAAGGAAGCAAAGAACTTGAAGCCTGGTGTGCATGAAGTTCCTACATACATTGACAAGGAAGTTGCTTCACTTAAGTTGATCAGCATGGGTGGACGCATTGATGTACTAACTCCAGCACAAGATATGTACCTGAACTCTTGGGAGCACGGTAGCTAATGACTTTAGTCATGGTCGTCGATGACGACCAGGATCTCGCAGAGATGCTCGGCATCGTTTTAACCGGCGCCGGCATCGATGTGGATCTAGTAAGTCGTGGCGATGAGGTCATGGATGTTTTTCGTAACAATCCTCCAGATTTAGTTTTGTTGGATGTTATGTTGCCTGGCCTTGATGGAATCGAAGTCTGCAGATTAATCCGCGCAGAATCTATGGTTCCAATCGTCATGCTTTCAGCTAAGGGCGATACACAAGATGTCGTTAAAGGTTTAGAAGCCGGCGCCGATGACTACATGGTTAAGCCATTTCGCCACCCATCAGAATTAATCGCTCGAATTAGAACCCGTTTGCGCAGAACTAATGCTGATGTTTCAGGTCTGTTAACTATTGGTGACTTAGCAATTGATGTTCAAGCCCACCAAGTAACACGCGCAGGAAAGCAGATTGCGTTAACACGCTTGGAGTTTGATCTACTAGTGGCGCTTGCGAAAGAGCCTGGGCGAGTATTTACACGGGATGCTTTACTCAGCGAAGTTTGGGGTTATCGTCATTCAACAGACACACGCTTAGTAAATGTGCACGTTCAGCGATTGCGTTCAAAGATCGAACATGATGCTGAACACCCAGAGATTGTTGTGACTGTGCGAGGAGTTGGATACAAAGCTGGAGTAATGGGCGGTTCCTAGTAATGAACCGAATCCTTAGCCATATCCGTAATTCCCTTGCGATCAAGGTAATTTTCTCTACTGTTTTGCTCTCCTTAGTTGTGACTGGAATAACTGGCTCCGTACTGAATACTCAGCTATCTGCAGGTGTTAAAGATGTGAATTTAAGTTCGGCACTCGTTGAAGCGCGTTCGACGATCTTCACCGCCGAGTATCGATTCTTGTTAGCTCAGGGTGAAAAAGACTCTGTTGTACAAAAAGTTGTGGATGATGTTATTAGCTCAGCCACAACATTAACTTCTAATGAGAATACACGTGAAGTGGTATTTCTTAGAAGTCCAGGCAATACACGGGAAAACAATTATGAGATTGCCTCTAACTTACTAGACCCGACTTCGATTCCATCAACACTAAGTGAGCGGGTGCGTAAGAGCCCAGATCTCGTATATCAATACACCAACATGAATTATCTGAGCGGAATCCGAGTTAAAGGCTTAGCAATTGGCCAAAAAGTTCAGATTCCAAATGCTGGTCAGTACGAGATGTACATGATATTTTCTTTAGCAAATCAAGAAAAAACACTTGATTTGATTTCTCGCTCGCTTTTTCTGGGCGGTTTCATTCTATTGCTTTTAGTTGCTCTTATTACTTGGCTTGTGGTTCGACAGGTTGTTAGCCCGGTGCGAGAAGCAGCGATGATTGCTACTGAATTCACCGCAGGAGATTTTCAAAAGCGTTTAAAGGTTGAATCACAGGATGAAATCTCAACTCTCGGCTTAGCTTTCAATGAAATGGCTGAATCGATTGAGAAGCAGATTGCGCGTCTTGAAAACCTATCTCGGGTTCAGCAAAGATTTGTGTCGGATGTTTCGCATGAATTACGCACCCCACTTACGACGTTGCGTATGGCCTCTGAAGTGATTTATTCAACTAAAGATACATTTGAACCAATTGTCGCAAGAAGTGCCGAATTACTGGTTGCTCAGCTGGATCGATTTGAAAAATTGCTCGAAGATCTATTAGAAGTTTCTCGATTTGATGCTGAAGTTGCCGTTCTAGAAGCTGTGGATTTCGATATGGTCCAACTAGTACAACGCTGCGCCGATGATTTGGGGCTTGTTGCCAAGGAACGAAAGACGCAGATTTATGTCAATTCCACGGAGCCAGTAATCATGATTAAGGCAGATATCCGACGGGTCGAGCGCATTCTTCGCAATCTAATGGCTAACGCAATTGACCATTCTGAAGAGATGCAGATAGATGTTCGAATCGTGGCTAGTGAACATGATGTTGCTGTGGGAGTACGTGATTACGGAATCGGTCTTGATGAAAATGCGCTCAATCGAGTCTTTGATAGATTCTGGCGTGCAGATCCTTCACGCGCTCGAACTCGTGGGGGAACTGGACTTGGCCTCTCAATTGCACTTGAAGATGCGCGTTTACACAATGGTGAGCTCGAAGCGTGGGGACGCCCTGCACAAGGTGCACACTTCGTAGTCACTCTTCCACGCAACACATGGGAAAGTATTGATCAGCGACTTATTCCTTTACAGCCCGAGGATTACAAAGCCTAGTTTCCACAGTATTTATCGGTAA
This sequence comes from Candidatus Planktophila sp., assembly GCA_040378115.1. Classification (GTDB taxonomy): domain Bacteria; phylum Actinomycetota; class Actinomycetes; order Nanopelagicales; family Nanopelagicaceae; genus Planktophila. Next base: position 3,963 of record JBEINN010000035.1, read on the forward strand.
CTACAAAAACTGATCAATTGCATCAAGATTGCAGCGTGAGTGCATTTACCGAATTGTCACAATTAATCTTTCCTAGTAGATGTTTTGGTTGCAGAGTTTTAGGTCCAAGTATTTGTTCTGCTTGCAGAAGTGATTGGCATCCACATTATTACAAAAGTAAATTTGATGCACTTACTGTGCATTCAGCGCTCGTGTACACTCCAACGGCTTCAAAGATAATTCTTGCCGCAAAAGAATCTAATTTGAAAGGTGCCGATGAATTAATAATCGAAGCGATTATTCATGCACTAAATAAAGCAATACCTGACACAACTTTGTTTCGATTGGTACCGATTCCTTCAAGTAAAGCATCTCAGCGACGCAGAGGTAGAAGTTTTGTTGTAGATCTGGTGTCACAGATTTCGCAACGAACTGGTATCCCAATGGTTGATTGCCTCCAGCTTTCTAGAAAAGTTCTAGATCAAAGTGGCTTGCATCGCGATGAGCGAGCCTCAAATCTTGCAGGTGCCTTTACCCTGCGTTCGCGCGTTAGGGGAGAGCTGATATTGGTCGATGATGTGGTTACAACTGGTGCGACCCTGCGAGAGGCGACCAGGGCTGTGAATTCGCAGGGTTTTCAGGTGGTTGGCTCAGTAACCGCGATTACCGCCTGTGTTGCCCAGCCTCTACGATAAGGGACTGGATACGGGTTCCACCCCCATCGAAAGGCGAGGTCAATGCCAGCGTTTGTAGACAAGATTTTGCGTGCGGGCGAAGGACGCATCCTTCGGGATCTCACCAAGATCGTTGCCTTGGTCAATGCTCAGGAGACTCGCTTCTCATCGATGTCAGACTCTGAGCTACGCGAACAGACCCCTCTCTTCCAAAGTCGATATGCAAATGGCGAATCACTTGATGATCTTTTGCCCGAAGCTTTTGCAGTTGTTCGCGAAGCTGGTCGACGCACCTTAGGTCAACGTCACTATGACGTGCAGATCATGGGTGGTGCAGCGATGCACCGAGGCAATATCGCTGAAATGCGCACCGGTGAAGGTAAAACTCTAGTTGCAACGCTTCCTTCATATTTGAATGCAATTGCTGGACGTGGCGTGCATGTTGTTACAACAAATGATTACTTGGCCGAGCGTGATAGCGAGTGGATGGGCCGTGTTCATAGATTCTTAGGTTTAAAGGTTGGCGTCATTCTTGCCAACATGACACCTGTCGAACGCCGCGAAGCATATTCAGCAGATATTACTTATGGAACAAATAATGAATTTGGTTTTGATTATCTACGTGACAACATGGCTTGGTCACTCGAAGAGTGTGTGCAGCGCGATCACTTTTTTGCAGTAGTGGATGAAGTTGACTCGATTCTGATTGATGAAGCTCGTACTCCATTGATTATTAGTGGGCCTGCAGATAAAGCAACCAAGTGGTATGTCGAGTTTGCCAATCTAGTTCAAAAACTACAACGCGATGTTCATTATGAAGTAGATGAAAAGAAAAAGACGTCAGGAATTCTAGAAGAAGGCGTTACTAAGGTAGAAGAGCTCTTGCAGATCGGAAACCTGTACGAAGCAGCCAATACCCCAATGATTGGCTACCTAAATAACGCTATCCGAGCGAAAGAGTTGTTTAAGCGCGACAAAGATTATGTCGTCATGAATGGCGAGCTTCTTATCGTCGATGAACACACAGGTCGCATGCTTGCTGGTCGTCGTTACAGCGAGGGATTACACCAAGCCCTGGAAGCCAAAGAGCGCATTGAAATTAAGGACGAGAATCAAACTCTTGCAACAATCACCTTGCAAAACTATTTCCGTCTTTATGACAAATTGTCAGGAATGACCGGTACAGCAACTACTGAAGCAGCAGAATTCCAGCAGATTTATGGGTTAGGCGTAGTTCCAATCCCAACTAACCGTCCATCACAACGAATTGATTCGCCGGATTTGGTATACAAAACTGAGATCGGAAAGTTTGCCGCGGTAACTGCAGATATTGTTGAACGCTACCGGAAGGGCCAACCTGTGTTGGTTGGAACAGTAAGCGTTGAAAAGTCTGAAGAGTTATCTGCATTCCTGCGTAAAGCTGGAGTTCCTCATGAAGTACTTAATGCCAAGCATCACGAACGCGAAGCGGCGATCATTGCACGCGCAGGTGTTAAAGGCGCGGTAACGGTTGCTACAAATATGGCAGGCCGCGGTACCGACATTATGTTGGGTGGAAACCCAGAGTTCATGGCTGATTTTGAATTACAGCGTCGTGGAATTTCTCCAGTAGATAACGCTGAAGAGTATGAAAAGGAATGGCCAACAGAAATTGCTCGACAGAAGTCGGCAGTTGAAACCGGACATGAAGAGGTTGTTGGACTTGGTGGGCTTTATGTTTTAGGAACCGAGCGCCACGAATCACGTCGAATCGATAATCAGCTTCGAGGTCGTTCGGGTCGCCAAGGCGATCCAGGTGAGTCACGTTTCTATCTTTCTTTGCAAGATGAATTGATGCGTCGATTTAATTCAGGAATTGTAGAGCGCTTCTTAACCGCAGCTGGACTTCCAGATGATGCACCCATCGAATCAAAGATGGTTTCAAACGCGATTAAATCTGCTCAAACTCAGGTAGAAGCACAGAACTTTGAAATGCGTAAAAATGTCTTGAAGTATGACGATGTCATGAATCGTCAACGCACCGTCATTTATGGCGAACGTCGTATGGTGCTCGAAGGAGCAGATATCAAGGCACAGGTTGCAACATTTGTTTCAGATACATTGTCTGCTTACATCGCAGGGGCAACTGCCGACGGTTATGCAGAAGATTGGGATCTAGATACCTTATTTACTGCGCTTAAGACGATTTACCCAATCTCATTTAGCATCGAAGAACTTGAAGCCAGAGCAGGTTCACGCATTGGATTAGACGCTGATTTCATTACAGCACAGGTGCTTGAAGATTGTGAAGCAGCGTATGCACAGCGTGAAGAAGCTTTGGGTGATGAAGTTATGCGTGAACTCGAGCGCAAGGTGCTGTTGTCAGTGCTGGATCGCAAGTGGCGCGAACATCTTTATGAAATGGATTATCTGCAAGAAGGACTTGGCCTTCGTGCGATGGCCCAACGCGATCCGTTAGTGGAATACCAAAAAGAAGGCTTCGATCTTTTTGCAGCAATGATGGATGGTGTTAAAGAAGAGATTGCAGGATTTGTCTTTAATATCGAAGTCACCGTAGAGAGTGCAAGTAATCAAGTTGTAGCTCCAGGGCTTGAGTCAAAGCAATTGCCTCAGGCTGGTTTGCAGTACACAGCTGCAGATGAATCAGGAGTTCGCACAACTGGTGAAGTATCTCGAAACGCACCATGTCCTTGCGGATCAGGTAAGAAGTTTAAGCGTTGCCATGGAGGCGCAGCTTAA
>JBEINN010000151.1:0-2488 GCA_040378115.1 Candidatus Planktophila sp.
ATCATCGATTTCTTCTTTCATGACATCAATAATCGCAAGACGCGCTTACATAGCCTGCAAAAGTGCAGCAGCAAGGACTGATTCTGGAATTCCATCAAGCTTTGTATCTAGCTGCAATGCTGTAACGAAATCTTTAGTTCCGGCAACCTTGAAGTCCATGTCTCCGAATGCATCTTCTGCACCCAAGATATCTGTCAAAGCAACGTATTCAACCTTGCCATCGACATCATCTGAAATAAGACCCATGGCGATACCTGCAACTGGTGCACGTAGTGGAACACCAGCATTAAATAGTGCCAGTGTTGATGCACATACTGAACCCATTGAAGTTGAACCATTTGAACCAAGTGCTTCAGAAACCTGACGAATTGCGTAAGGGAACTCTTCACGACTTGGAAGTACTGGAATCAATGCACGCTCAGCGAGAGCTCCATGGCCGATTTCGCGGCGCTTAGGTGTACCAACACGACCTGTTTCACCAGTTGAATATGGTGGGAAGTTGTAGTTGTGCATGTAACGCTTGTGATTTTCAGGGTTCAACGTATCTAGCTGTTGTTCCATCTTGAGCATATTAAGAGTTGTGATTCCAAGAATCTGTGTCTCTCCACGCTCGAAGATCGCTGAACCGTGTACGCGAGGAATAACTTCTACCTCTGCTGAAAGCGCACGAATGTCGCGAAGACCGCGACCATCGATACGGATCTTGTCGCGCAAAACGCGCTGACGTACAAGCTTCTTAGTTAATGAACGGAACGCTGCAGGAACTTCCTTTTCACGTCCCTCAAATTGCGCACTGACAGATTCCTTGACTGAAGCAGAGATCTCATCGATCTTTGTTTCGCGCTCTTGCTTGCCAACAATTGTTAGCGCCTTAGCAAGATCATCCTTAGCTGCCTTTTCAACCGCTGCGAACACATCATCCTGGTAATCCAAGAAGACTGGGAACTCTGCGGTTGGCTTTGCTGCAACCTTTGCAAGCTTTGCTTGTGCATCACAGAGAATCTTGATGAATGGCTTTGCCGCATCTAGTCCTTGTGAAACAACTTCTTCAGTAGGTGTTGGTGCGCCACCCTTGATTAATTCAATTGTGCGCTCTGTAGCCTCTGCTTCAACCATCATGATTGCAACATCATCCTTAGTAACGCGACCTGCAACCACCATGTCAAAGACTGCGTTAGCAACCTGTGAGTGGTTAGGGAATGCAACCCACTGACCATCAATCAAAGCAACGCGAACGCCACCGATTGGACCAGAGAATGGAAGTCCTGCAAGTTGTGTAGACATTGATGCTGCGTTGATCGCAATAACGTCATACATATGATCTGGATCGAGTGCCATTACTGTCACAACGATCTGAACTTCGTTACGAAGTCCCTTAACAAATGATGGACGCAATGGACGGTCGATCAAACGACAGGTAAGAATTGCATCCTCTGATGGACGACCTTCACGACGGAAGAATGATCCTGGAATACGACCAACTGCATACATCTTCTCTTCAACATCGACTGTTAAAGGGAAGAAATCAAATTGATCCTTTGGAGTTTTTGATGCTGTTGTCGCTGAGAAGATCATCGTCTCATCATCGAGATACACAGCTGCGGCTCCTGCTGCCTGCTTTGCAAGTCGCCCTGTTTCAAAGCGAATCTCACGCTTACCAAATTTTCCGTTATCAATAACGGCTACTGCTGTCTTTACGTCTTGACCCTCCATGGGTCGCTCCATTTCTACAGCGCCCGCAGCGAGGTAGGAATGTATCTTCGATCGAAGTTCACGGATGAAACATCCGGAAACCACTACCGAGGACCATCTCTCCTCGGGGCGCAGTGCTTACTTAATTAGCGACGAATACCGAGCTTTTCGATAATCGCGCGATAACGATTGATATCTGTCTTTGCGAGGTACTGAAGAATGCGACGACGACGTCCTACTAGAAGAAGCAAGCCACGACGGTTGTGGTGGTCATGCGGATTGGTCTTGAGGTGAGTTGTAATGTCTTCGATTCGACGTGATAACAAAGCGACCTGAGCTTCAGGGCTTCCTGTATCAGTAGCTGAAGTTCCGTACGTGGTAATGATTTCTTTCTTTACTTCTGGTGTTAGTGCCATGTTCGTATGCTCCTTTTAAGCTACTGTTCAAGAGGCTTCCCGGTTTGATTCACGGGAAATCACTTTCTCGTTGGACAGGTGAAGTTTACCCGTTGAGCCCGTATTGATGAAATCGAGGCAAAATCATGCGAGAAATTGAGAAATTATTCTTACGCCTCGGTCAGTTTCCGAGCTTGATCGCAATCGATCTTCATCTGCACCAAAAGCGGTTCTAGGCCGTCAAATTTCAAGGTGGGGCGCAAGAACCAACCAAATTCGATGGAAGCGTTCTTGTCATAAAGTTCTAAGCCTTCTTGATCAAGAGCATAAGCCTCAACTTGTCGACCGCGCTCCCCCTCAAAAGTTGGATTTGTACCGATCGAAATTGCTGCAGGCCAGAA
>JBEINN010000133.1:0-2834 GCA_040378115.1 Candidatus Planktophila sp.
ACCAGAGTTCGCCACAGCGGACGAGTTTTTGCTTCTTCGAGCGCCGCTAACAACTTATCAACATTTGCTGCTGGCTTTCCATCTTTTTTCGTAAAGAAGTCAGATGTAGCAAGTTTCTTGGCAGTTAAATCAAATAGATCAGACTCATCTTTAATGATCTTGGCATCAAGCAAGGCGATTGCTGCTTCGTAACCTAAAACATCAATATCAAGGGCTGCGCGAGATCCGATGTAATAGATACGTTCTCGAAGTTGTGCCGGACAGCTTTGGGTGTTTGGACAACGAATATCCACATCGCCCTGGCTCATTGCACGCAGTTCCTCACCACATTCTGGGCAATGCGTTGGCATCACAAATGCACGCTCTGTTCCATTGCGCTTATCAAGCACCGGACCAAGAACTTCTGGAATCACATCGCCAGCTTTACGAATGACGATGGTGTCACCAATCAACACACCTTTACGAACAATCTCTTCGGCGTTGTGCAAAGTTGCATTGGTAACTGTGGATCCAGCAACCTTGACTGGCTCCATATATGCAAAAGGTGTAACTCTTCCGGTGCGACCAACGCTTACTTTGATATCTAGCAAGACTGTCGTTACCTCTTCAGGAGGGTATTTGTATGCAATCGCCCATTTTGGAGCGCGTGAAGTAAAGCCCAACTGTTGTTGCTGCGATAAAGAATCAACCTTAATTACCACGCCATCGATCTCGTGTTCTACATCATGGCGATGATCGGCGTAATACTGAATGAATTTTTCAACCTCTGCCCGTGTGCCACATACTTTAAAGCGATCACTAGTGGGCAAACCTAAACTCTTGAGCTGTTCATAGGCAGCACTTTGTGATTCAAAAGCAATTCCGTCGCGTGCACCAACACCGTGTACTACAACCGATAGTGGACGAGAAGCAGTAACGCGTGGATCTTTCTGTCGCAGCGAACCGGCAGCACCATTTCGAGGGTTAGCAAATAACTGCTTACCTGCTTCTTCCAAAGAATCATTGAGTTCATTGAAAGCTGCAATCGGGAAGAAAACTTCTCCGCGGACTTCAATCAGGGTTGGTGCAGCATCACCCTTTAGTTGATGTGGCAAATTTCTGATTGTTTTAACGTTTAATGTCACATCTTCGCCAGTAACACCATTACCTCTGGTTAAACCCCTGACTAGCACGCCATATTCATAGGTTAAGGTGATTGCAAGCCCATCAACTTTAACTTCGCACAAATACTGTGGCTGAGCAATTTCCTTTTCTACTCGATCAAACCATTGTGCTAACTCTTTGGAATCAAAGACATTGTCCAAACTCATCATCTTTTCGATGTGGTCACGTTGTTCAAACTGCGTAGAAAACCCGCCACCAACATGTTGGGTAGGAGAATCTGGTTCGCGTAGTTCTGGGTTCTTATCTTCTAAACTCTGTAATTCGCGCAATAGCTCATCAAACTGTGCATCACTAACGGTTGGTTGATCTAGAACGTAATATTTAAATTGATGATCACGGATTTCATTGATCAGCTCAGTCATACGATGACGGGCTTTGTTACTCATTCTGTCTCACAAATTGTTGCTGAACCTACGACGCGATCACCATCATAAATAACCATTGCTTGGCCCGTTGCTAGCCCCAATAAAGGCTCCTCTAGGTTCGCAACGAGCATGGTTCCGTTAAAGAAATAGGTACATGGCAAGGCAGCGCCGTGGGCGCGAACCTGAACAAAACCGGTCTTAATTTCTGAATCAACACTTGGACCACACCACACTGGACGTTCACCGCGCATTGTTGTGATCGCTAAATCTTCGCGCGCACCGACAACGACAGTATTAGTCACTGGTTCAATCTTTAAAACAAATCGTGGCGATCCATCGGCCGTTGGAACAGTCAGCCCTAAACCTTTTCGCTGGCCGATTGTGTAGGTGTAGGCGCCTTTATGTTCGCCAATTTTGGTTCCATCTTGATCAACGATTGGACCAACTTCGCTGCCTAGACGATCACGCAACCATCCTGCGTTGTCTCCCGATGGAACAAAACAAATGTCGTGGCTATCCGGCTTTTGTGCAACCGCTAAGCCGCGGCGTTCTGCTTCGGCGCGAATATCCACCTTGGTTGTATCCCCCAAAGGAAAAATTGCACCATTGATTTGTTCAATAGTTAATACAGACAAAACGTAGGACTGATCCTTTGAGTGATCCACTGCGCGATGAAGGGTTTTTCCATTTGGTCCAATTTCGGTACGTGCGTAGTGACCTGTAACGACACCGTCATAACCCATGGCTCGTGCGCGATCTAGAACCGCTGCAAACTTGATTTTCTCATTGCATCGCAAGCACGGATTAGGTGTTCGGCCTGCCGAATATTCAGCTAAGAAATCCTCAACTACGCCATCATGAAACTCTTCGGCCATATCCCAAATGTAAAATGGAATACCAATGACATCGGCGGCACGTCGCGCATCATGAGAATCTTCGATCGTGCAACATCCGCGAGCACCCGAACGATACTTTTGTGGATTAGCTGCCAGTGCTAAATGAACCCCAATCACATCGTGGCCTGCTTCAACTGCACGGGCAGCAGCTACCGCGGAATCAACTCCACCGCTCATTGCTGCGATCAATTTCATATTGTGTGTGCCGCCCGTCCTGTAGCAATTACACCCGGCAGCACTGACATTACATAATCGACATCTGCCTGCGTAGAAGCCGCCCCAAAAGAGAAGCGAAGCGAGGATTGCGCAGTTTCTTCGGTGTGGCCCATCGCAAGTAATACATGGCTTGCTTCATGAACACCCGCGCTGCAAGCAGAACCTGTTGATGCTGACACATGCGCGTTGTCTA
>JBEINN010000109.1:0-3556 GCA_040378115.1 Candidatus Planktophila sp.
AATCGACGGTGCAACAGAATGGCAAACCTTCCGCAAGGTGATTCTGCCTACTATGAAGCCTGTAAACATCATTATCATCGTGATTACCGTTATTGACTCCTTGCGAGCTTTCGACATCGTTTACATGATTTACGGCTCCAGCACGGGTTGGCCGATCTTGGGTATCTTGGTTTTCCAGAATATCTCCGGTGGTGGAATGTCCATGAAGGGCGCTGCCTACGCAGTAATTCTGTTTGCACTGTGTATCGGCCCGATGATTACATATCTTAAGCAGAGTTTTGCAGAGGATGTGAAGTAATGACATCACTTGCGAGCGAGCCTAAGTACAAGAACACTCAAAAAACTAAAGACCGAATTATTTCGGCCTTCATCGGTTTCTTTGCTCTGGCATGGCTCTTTCCAATTGCTTGGACAATTTGGAGCTCACTTCGACCATATAACGATGTGATTGCCAACGGCGTTTTCTCCGTTCCAAAGACGCTTAACTTTGATAACTATTACAACGCAGTTCGTTTAATGAAGTTACCGATGTATCTGACAAACTCAATGTTGATCACAATTCCAGCTGTGGTTTTGACACTCGGATTCGGCTCACTTATTGCCTTCGTGGTATCTCGTTACTCGTTTAAATTTAATGTAACACTTCTGTTGTTTTTTACCGCAGGAAACTTATTGCCTCAACAACTCGTTTTCATTCCGCTATTCAAGATGTACTTATGGATTGGTGACTTGTTTGGAAATCGTGCTCTGCTTTACGACAGCATTTTGGGTGTTGTACTCATCCACGTTGCTTTCCAATTAGGTTTTGCAACCTTCGTGCTTTCTTCTTATTTGAAGACAATCCCCAAGGAGATTAGTGAATCAGCAATGGTAGATGGCGCATCAGTGTGGGTTCACTTCACAAAAATCATCCTGCCACTACTGCGCCCACCTTTGGCTTCATTGGCAGTCCTAATGTCCACTTGGATTTATAACGACTTCTTCTGGGCTCTAGTTCTAATGAAGTCAGATGCAAAGCGTCCAATTACTTCAGCGTTAGCGCGCCTCCAAGGCGAGTTTGTTACAGACTTCAATCTCTTGGCAGCAGGCGCAATTGTTGCTGCATTGCCAACGCTTATTATCTTCATTGTTCTGCGTAAGCAGTTCGTGTCAGGCTTAACACTCGGCTCAACTAAAGGATAAATAATGAAAGCAATTCAGATCACCGAATTTGGTGGTCCAGATGTCATGCACCTCGTCGACCTGGATGATCCAAAAGCTGCCGGAGGTTTCGAATTAATCGAAGTTTCTGCAATTGGAATCAACTATGCCGACACCCATCAAACTGAGAACTCATACCTTTCTCCTCAAAAACTTCCAATGATTCCAGGTGGCGAAGTTGTTGGTACAACATCAAAAGGTGTTCGCGTTTTGGCACCCACAGATGGTGGGGGATACGCGCAAAAAGCTGTGGCACATCCAGCATCGATGATTCCAATTCCTGATGGTGTTTCTGATGAACAAGCGTTGTGTATGTTGATTCAAGGATCAACTGCGTGGCACATATTGAAAACTGTTGGCCATTTACAACCCGGAGAAACTGTTGTAGTTCACGCAGCTGCCGGTGGAGTGGGCACAATTGCAATTCAGTTAGCAAAGATGTGGGGAGCAAAGGTGATTGCTGTTGCATCATCTGAAAGTAAGCGTGCACTTGCTACTTCTTTGGGTGCAGATGCGGTTGTCGAAGCAACACAAGAAAATTTAGGTGATGCAATTCGTGCTGCTAACGGAGGCAAGCGTGTAAATCTGATACTTGAAATGGTTGGCGGAAAGACTTTTGATGACAGTCTAGAAATTCTTGCTCCATTTGGTCGCCTGGTTACATACGGCATGGCCTCACGAGTTGCTCCAACGATGATTCAGCCAGCAACACTTATGGGCGGTAGCAAAACAATTGTAGGATTTTGGTTGTTACATTGTTTCGGTAAGAAAGAATTAATGAATGATGTGATTGAACAACTCTTTGCACTAGTTGTTGAAGGAAAGTTAAAGCCAGTAATTGGCGCGACTTATCCTTTAAGTCAGGCCAGCACAGCCCATAAGGCGATGCTGAGCCGCGAGACAACAGGTAAAATCACGCTAAATCCAGCCTTGTAAATACTGAATTTTTCCAAAGTGGAAGTAAGCGGGTACGCTCAGCACTCGACTTAACACCGAGCGATCGGTGCCCCCCTAGCTCAGTCGGTAGAGTGTTTCCATGGTAAGGAAAAGGTCACCGGTTCGATTCCGGTGGGGGGCTCGAAAGAGGTTCGTCACCAAGAAGTTCCGATCTTTTTAAACGCACAACCCTTGGCGGGGTAGCTCATCTTGGTAGAGCAAGCGGCTCATAATCGCTGTGTCGTGGGTTCAAATCCCGCCTCCGCTACTAGTTCCATAGGCGCGAATTTCGCGCATCGTGCAGGCTCGGGTAACCTAAGCCTCTCGTAATCGACTGAAGGAGTAAGACCATGGCAAGCAAGAGCGCGGACGTTCGTCCAAAGATCACCATGGCATGCGTAGATTGCAAAGAGCGTAACTACATTACAAAGAAGAACCGCCGCAACGATCCAGACCGTATGGAACTCAAGAAGTTCTGTCCACGTTGCAAGTCTTCAACTCTTCACCGCGAAACTCGCTAATGCTCAATCCCGATTCGGTCGGGCGCACCTTTCACGGTGCTGAAGAAGTAACTGTTACACAATCTCACATAGATGCCTTCTGTGCTGTCCTGTCAGAAAATGACACAACAGTTGCGCCACCTACTTTTTCTATTCGAATTACCTTAGATCAATCTCAGGAAATTCTCTCTGACCCTGAAATTGGTTTGGACTGGACTCGGGTTGTTCACGGGGATCAACGTTTTGAAATAAAGCGACCGATCATTGCAAATGATTCACTGAAATGTTCATCAACTATTGAAAGTTACAAAATTACTGACGGAAACGAATTTGTTGTTATTCGTTCTGATTTACATGCTGCCGATGAACTTGTTGTATCTACTTGGTCAACTTTGGTGGTGCGAGCATGATTGGCACAGTGCTGGAGGAAAAAGTGTTTTACATAGATCGTGCGATGCTCAAGGCATATGCCGATGCATGTGGGGATCAAAACCCAATTCACCAGAATGAAGAGTTTGCTAAAGCTGTTGGCCTACCCAATGTAATTGCCCACGGCATGCTTACCATGGCACTTGTTGGTAAATATGTAACCCAGTGGGCTGGCGGATCACAACAGGTCAAGGAATTTTCCGGACGTTTTATGAAGCCCGTAATTGTTCCTGCAGATCAGACAGTAGATCTGACTGTTTCGGGAAACATCGTTGCAGTCGACGGCAATCAGATAACCCTCGAACTTACTGCAACTTCTGCAGGGGTAAAAGTTTTCGCGATGTCACAAGCGGTGATTATTAAATGAGTATTCCTGATTCAGTAACAGCGCTTGCCCAAGCGCGCATGGATGCCCGAGCTGCAAAAGATTTTGCCCTAGCCGATAAGTATCGAGATGAATTGTTGCAGGCTGGCTTTGAAGTTGTAGATGT
>JBEINN010000130.1:0-2869 GCA_040378115.1 Candidatus Planktophila sp.
ACGTCCCGTGAGATATCTATCAACTTCTGCCGCTGCGCTTCGACCTTCGGCAATAGCCCACACGATCAATGACTGACCACGTCCAGCATCACCTGCTACGAAAATTCCTTCTTCTGTTGTTTGGAATTTTTCATCGCGTTTAATGTTTCCGCGATCATCTAGTTGAACCTCTAACTGTGCAATCAATGAAGATTTTTCTGGACCAGTAAAGCCCATAGCCATAAATACGAAATCACATGGTATTTCTCTTTCTGATCCAGCTACGGGTTCAAACTTTCCATTAACAAATTGGGTTTCTACAATCTTAATTGCGCGCAGATTTCCTTGACCATCGCCCAAGAACTCTTCGGTGCTGACCGAGAACATGCGATTGTCTTCTTCTTCATGAGCGCTAGATACACGGTAAATCATTGGGTACGTCGGCCAAGGTTGACCTGATGGTCGTTCATCAGTTGGACGAGGCATGATTTCAAGTTGAGTGACACTTGCTGCGCCTTGTCGGATAGATGTTCCTAAGCAATCTGCTCCTGTATCTCCGCCGCCAAGAATGACAACATGCTTTCCTGCAACGTTGATCGGTGATTCTTCAATTTCACCTAATGCTTGCTTGTTGCCCCATGGTAAAAACTCCATAGCTTGGTAAATGCCCTTGAGTTCGCGACCCTTAATTGAAAGGTCACGCCATTGTGTTGAACCAACGGCCAAAACAATTGCATCGTATTTCTTGCGTAGATCAGAACCAGTTAATTCATTTCCAACATCGACACCTGGACGAAAACGTGTTCCTTCTTTTTCCATCTGTTCTAAACGACGATCAAGAATGTGCTTTTCCATTTTGAATTCAGGAATTCCATAACGCAACAATCCACCGATTTTGTCTGCTCGTTCGTAGACGGCAACGGTGTGGCCAGCGCGAGTTAATTGCTGCGCAGCCGCAAGGCCTGCTGGGCCAGAACCAATTACCGCAACAGTCTTACCTGTAAGGCGATCTGGAGCTAAAGGCTTAACTGTTCCTGCACCAAAAGCTTCTTCAATGGTGCGAAGTTCGATCTGCTTAATGGTTACTGCGTCGCGGTTGATGCCCACAACACAAGCGGTTTCACAGGGTGCTGGGCAAAGACGTCCAGTGAATTCTGGAAAGTTATTAGTCGCATGCAGACGATCAATAGCTTCATCCTTGTCACCGCGGTACATCAAATCATTCCATTCCGGAATTAAGTTACCTAGTGGGCAGCCGTTGTGACAGAAAGGAATTCCACAATCCATGCAACGGCCCGCTTGCTTTTGTAAGTGCTCGAAACTTTGTGGTTCATACACTTCGCGCCAGTCTTTGATGCGTACATCTACTGGACGTCGCTTAGGAGTCTCGCGCGGCGTTGTCATAAAACCTTTTGGATCAGCCATTTGCTGCAACCTCCATTACTAGTGCATCAACCGGTAGACCTTCACGAGTTGCTCGCTCCATTGCGGCAAGTACACGCGCATAGTCACGCGGCATAATCAGTGAGATTCGAGCAACGCTCTTCTCCCAATCCTTAAGCAACGCATTTGCAATTTCTGATCCTGTTTCGGCAAAGTACTTTGAAATGTGATCTTTCAAAATATCTTTCTGGTCATCCGGTACCGCCAAAACATCAACCATGTCAGCATTAACGTTCGCCGCATCAAGATCCAAAACAAATGCGCGTCCACCTGACATACCTGCGGCAATATTGCGACCGGTGCGACCAAGAACTACGACAGTTCCGCCCGTCATGTACTCGCAACCGTGATCTCCGATTCCTTCTACGATTGCAAGAGCACCCGAGTTACGCACACAGAAACGCTCTCCAACGACTCCACGAATAAAGATTTCTCCGGCAGTTGCGCCATACCCAATAACATTTCCTGCAATCACATTGTCGTGTGAAGGAAAAGTTGCTTTTACATCTGGGCGTACTACTACTCGACCACCAGAAATTCCCTTACCAACGTAATCGTTGGAATCTCCGTACAAACGAATGGCAACACCGCGTGGAATAAATGCACCCAGTGACTGTCCAGCAGATCCATGCAAGGTGACATCAATGGTTCCTGCAGGTAAACCTTCTGCGCCGTATTTGCGAGTAACTTCGGCGCCCAACATTGTTCCTACGGTGCGATTTACATTTCGCACTGGCAGATCAATCTTTACCGGCTCACCATTAGTGAGGGCAGGTTGGGCAAGTTCAATCAGTTGATTATCCAATGCAGCATCTAGACCGTGATCCTGCTTGGTTGTGTTGTGCAATGCGCTATCAACATCTGGACGAACTAGTAAAGGCTCAAGATTTAAGCCAGCTGCCTTCCAGTGATCGACCGCCTTGCGAGTATCTAAAAATTCAACATGACCGATCGCTTCTTGAAGAGTGCGGAAACCAAGTTGCGCCAAGATTTCACGAACTTCTTCGGCGATGTATTCAAAGAATGTTTCAACAAATTCAGGTTTTCCGCTGAACTTCTTGCGAAGCTCTGGGTTTTGAGTAGCAACACCAACTGGGCAGGTATCCAAATGACAGACGCGCATCATGATGCAACCAGAAACAACTAGCGGCGCAGTTGCAAATCCATACTCTTCAGCACCTAGCAAAGCTGCAATAACGACATCTCGGCCAGTCTTTAATTGACCATCAGTTTGAACAACGATGCGATCACGTAAACCATTGAGCAACAATGTTTGCTGAGTTTCAGCCAAACCGAGTTCCCAAGGCGCACCTGCATGCTTGAGCGATGTCAGCGGTGAAGCACCAGTTCCACCATCATGACCTGAAATCAAAACAACATCTGCATGTGCTTTTGAAACTCCAGCTGCAACCGTACCTACGCCAACTTCGGCCACCAACTTAACGTG
>JBEINN010000157.1:0-2231 GCA_040378115.1 Candidatus Planktophila sp.
CATCAACTTTGCAAACTCTGAAGTATTCATGGTGGGTACCTTCTCTGTTCTCTATTTACAGATAAACATTCTTGGAGTTCCAATCGGCCAACCAGCTCTTCATGGATTTAAATTAATTTCATATCTTGCGATTTCACTTATTGGATCAATGATTGCGTGTGCTCTCCTCGCGATGCTTGTCGAAGTTGTTGCCTACCGCCGCCTTCGTGCGCGAGGCGCCAACAGACTCGCATCATTGATTTCCGCAATTGGAGTTTCGATTGCGCTTCTTGAAGGTTTCTCAATGCTCACTGGTGCAAGGGGTCAGATAGCCCCTCGTCTACTTGATAAGTGGAGCTTTGGCGAATTTGCCGGTGCTAACTTTAGAATTGATCAGGTAATGGCCATCGTGATGCCGGTGCTGGAGTTTCTAAGCTATAAAAGACTTTGCGGCCCTGCCAATGGTTTGAGCGCTTAACGATTTCACCATCACTTGCATTCAAAACTGCAGTTGTTGCACGATCAAGGATTGTCAGTTTGGCTTTAGCGTAAGCATCAAAGCTTCCATGCCAGTCAATGTGGTCATCGGCAATATTGAGGATTGCACATGCCACAAATTGAGCCTGCTTAGACCAGTGAAGTTGAAAAGAGGAAAGCTCAAGAACGAGTACATCAAAAGCATCACTGCGATCAACAACTTCAATAACAGTTTCACCAACATTGCCACACGCAGTTGCCTTGAGCCCACCGCTTTTTAACATTGCCGCAACCATTTCAACTGTGGTGGTCTTTCCATTGGTGCCAGTTAATGCCAGCCACTTTTGCCCTGGTGCAATCTCGCTCTTAATCTGCCACGCCAAATCAACTTCATTGAGAAGTGTTAGACCTGCCGCCATTGCTGCAACCACCAATGGGTGATCTTGTCGCCAGCCTGGTGAAACGACTACTGAATCAAAATCCTGAATTACTACATTCTTAGCATCAATAACTGTGTGTTCTGATTTAGCAGCTGGGTTTTCATCAGCGATGCTTACAGCAGCACCTCTTTTCACAAGTGATCGGGCAACAGCATTTCCCGTAACACCTGCGCCGAGAATAAGAATTCTCTGGCCATCAAAAGAGAGTGGCATGGTTATTACTTAGCTACCCACTGTGCATAGAACAGACCCAAACCGCCTGCAACGCACAGTCCAGCAATAATCCAGAAACGAATAACAACAGTTATCTCAGCCCAACCCTTTAACTCAAAGTGATGATGTAGCGGTGCCATACGAAAAACACGCTTGCCGCCACTGAGCTTGAAGTAAAGAGTCTGAATCACTACTGACATTGTGACAATAACAAATAGGCCGCCAAGTGGAATCAAAAGCAGTTCCACTCGAAGCGTTGTTGCAAAGCCTGCAATAGCTGCTCCAAGGGCTAGTGATCCAGTGTCTCCCATAATGATTTTTGCAGGTGCTGTGTTCCACCAAAGAAAACCTGTGCAACCTCCAGCAAATGCCGCAGCTAAAACAGCTAGATCAAGTGGGTCTCGAACTTGGTAACAGTTCGCGGTTGTGATCGCATCGATCGAGCAACTTTGACCAAACTCCCACACACCGATTAATACAAAGGCTAGGAAAGTCATGATGGTTGCACCAGTAGCTAATCCATCTAGACCATCAGTTAAATTCACACCATTACTTGCCGACATCACCATCAGGATTACAAAGGCGATAACTAGGCCAGTGCCTAAGTAGATTGAAGTTTCTTTAACTGTTGATAGGTACTGCGAAATTGGAGTGAGTTTGTATTGATCAGCAAACTGCAGACCTGCATAACCAAATACACCAGCAAGTGATGCTTGAGCTAGAAGTTTGTAGCGGCCCTTAAGTCCACGAGAGTTTTGACGTGAAACTTTGAGCCAATCATCAAGAAAGCCAACAAAACCTAAACCAACAACTAAGCCAATAACTAATAGGGCCGAAGCCGTTGTAGGGGTACCTGAAATAAGGTGGGCCATGAGATAACCAAAGATTGCTGCAAGGATAAAAATGATGCCGCCCATAGTTGGCGTTCCATGCTTTGTTTTATGTGTTGATGGTCCATCATCGCGAATGATCTGACCGTAACCACGTGCTGCAAGAATTCGAATGAGAACCTTTGTGCCAAAAAGGGCAAAGGCGAGAGCGAAGGCTCCTGCGATAAGGATCTGTCTCATGAATCGACTCCACTCTTTTCTTTCCAGGCACGTTCTAGTGATTCTGCGAGAA
>JBEINN010000147.1:0-2548 GCA_040378115.1 Candidatus Planktophila sp.
ACACTTGATCCATCTGGCGAAGTTGCGGGATTTGCTGATGCAACTGGTCGCTATCTGCCACTTGTCTGCACATTAAATGCTGCACGAATTTTGGATGCGGCTTGTCGCATACTTGGAAAGACTCATGATGAAGTCGGGCAACTAGCACTAGCTGCAAAGCCTGGCGCAAATGGTTTAACGCTTTTGCCGTACTTTGAAGGAGAGCGAACCCCTAATCGCCCAACTGCAACTGGTGTCTTTGCCGGATTGAACTTAAATAATTCAAACCCCGAAGATATTGCACGTGCAATGGTTGAAGGAATGCTGGCAGGTTTGGCCGATGCCGTTGATTCACTTGTCGCATTGGGAGTTGGTGTTAATCGTATTTTGCTCATTGGTGGAGCAGCAAAGAATCCAGCGGTTCCGGTAATTGCCAGTGCATTGTTTGGTCGTGAAGTTTTAGTTCCACCAGCAGGTGAATACGTGGCAAATGGTGCGGCAAAGCAAGCGGCCTGGGCGTTGTTAGGTGAAATGCCAACGTGGGATTTAGGAAAAGTTGCACATCACAACAGTGTTGCAACACCAGAAGTTATGGTTAAGTACAAAGAACTTAAGAACGCCACAGAAAACTGGAGTTAGACGGTAACGCGAACACCCTTACCGACAATAACAATTCCGCCATCGCTGACTGTAAAGCGCTGACGATCCCGTTCTAGATCTACTCCGATTTGGGCACCTGGATCAACGACCACGCTCTTATCCAAAATTGCCTTGCGGATAATCGCTTTTTCACCAATGCGCACATTAGGCATCAGTACTGTGCCTTCTACGATTGCAGCTTTTCCAACTGAAACATCGTAAGAAACAACGGATCCATGAAGAATTCCGCCAGCAACAATTGACCCTGCACCAACAATCGAATCGTGCGCTGAACCGCCTTCGCTGAACTTTGCTGGTGGTAATGAAGGTGGGTTTGTAAGCAATGGCCATTCACGGTTGTAAAGATTAAAAATTGGATGAACAGATACAAGATCCATATGCGCGTCATAGTAAGCATCAATTGAACCTACATCGCGCCAGTAACCTTTATCGCGTTCTGTTTCCCCTGGGACCACATTATCTGCAAAGTCATAAACCTTTGCCTGACCTTGTGATGTTAAGTAAGGAATGATGTTGCCACCAAGATCATGACGGGATTCAATATCTTCAGAATCTAAAATCAACGCTTCTTCCATAACATCGCGCTTGAAAATGTAATTACCCATAGATACAAGTGAAAGTTCAGGGTGGCCAGGCATTGCTGGTGGATTTGCAGGTTTTTCATGGAAAGCCTTAATGGTGATTCCATCATCAGCTAATTCAATAACACCAAAATCGTGTGCTTCCGAGCGCGGCATTCGAATCGCTGCAACCGTTACCCCAGCCCCAGAATCTAGGTGCTGTTGGAACATCTGCATTGGATCCATACGATACACGTGATCAGCACCAAAAACCAAAACATGCTTTGGGTCTTCATCATGAATCAAATTAAAGTTCTGCAAAATCGCATCGGCACTGCCTGTATACCAACGTGGCCCAAGTCGCTGCTGAGCAGGAACTGGAGTGATGTAATTTCCAAGTAGAGATGACATGCGCCATGTTGTAGTTATGTGACGGTCAAGTGAGTGCGATTTGTACTGAGTCAATACTGCAACTTTGAGCATGTTGGCATTTGCCAGATTCGATAAGACAAAATCAACTAAACGATATGAGCCACCAAATGGAACTGCAGGCTTAGCGCGATCTGCTGTAAGGGGCATTAAACGCTTACCTTCGCCACCAGCAAGAACGATGCTGAGCGGAAGTTGTAGTTTGGCCATGTCTTAACGATAGCCTTTCACCCTTATCGAAGGAAGAGGCTCTCGAAGATATGACCACGTTGAAGGTTGGAATCGTTACCAAAGAGTGGCCACCAACTATTTATGGTGGTGCTGGGGTGCATGTCCTCCAGTTAACGCAAGCCCTTCGCATAGTCAAAGATGTTCATGTTGATGTTCATTGCTTTGGTGGCAAAAGAGATGACGCTTTCGGTTACTCCTTGCCAGATGGTTTTGCCGATGCAAATCCTGCGGTTCAAGCTTTAGCAATTGATCTAGAAATGGCAACGCATCTTGGACATGTCGATGTAGTTCACTCGCACACTTGGTATGCAAATATGGCCGGTCACATTGCCGCACTACAACACGGCGTCCCACACATTGTTAGCGCGCACTCTCTTGAGCCATTGCGTCCATGGAAATCAGAACAATTAGGTGGCGGATATCGCATATCTTCATGGGCTGAAAAAACCGCGTACGAAGGCGCAAGTGCGATCATCGCCGTAAGCGATGGAATGCGCGCTGATGTTCTCAAGGCTTACCCAGCAATTGATCCAGCCAAGGTTGTCACTATTCGAAATGGTGTCGACACCAATAAGTTTGCACCTAATCACGATAACTCTGTTCCAGAAAGTTTTGGAATCAATGGTCCATATGCAGTATTTGTTGGACGAATTACTCGCCAAAAGGGATTAGCCCATTTACTGCGTGCT
>JBEINN010000039.1:0-7186 GCA_040378115.1 Candidatus Planktophila sp.
ATTCGATTTTTGAAAAAACTGTTGCTGCACGTGAAGGTGCACCTGCGTGGACTTTTTATGAAGGTCCCCCAACTGCCAACGGAATGCCCGGGACACACCACATTGAAGCCCGAGTATTTAAGGATTTGTTTCCACGATTTCACACCATGAAAGGTAAGCAAGTAACTCGTAAAGCGGGTTGGGATTGCCATGGTTTGCCAGTTGAAATCGCTGTAGAAAAAGAACTTGGTTTCACTGGTAAAGGTGACATCGAAAAATTTGGAATAGCTCCATTTAATGACAAGTGTCGCGAATCTGTTCAGCGTCACGTCAGCGCATTCACCGACATGACAGATCGCATGGGTTTCTGGGTTGATTTTGATGAAGCGTATTGGACTATGTCGCCTGAATATGTTGAATCGGTGTGGTGGTCACTTAAGGAGATCTGGAAAAAGGGTTTGCTCGTTCAAGATCATCGCGTGGCACCGTACTGCCCTCGATGCGGAACCGGTTTATCAGATCACGAGTTAGCACAAGGGTATGAAACTGTTACAGATCCATCCGTCTTTGTTCGCTTTCCAATTACATCAGGAGAACTTGCTGCACTAAAAACATCTCTGTTGGTGTGGACTACAACCCCTTGGACTTTGGTTTCTAATACCGCCATTGCAGTGCATCCAGATGTCGAGTACGTGGCCATCGAAGTTACTGAGGAAGAAAACACAGAAGTTCTAGTAGTCGCCAAGAATTTGATGGAAGCAGTCAAGGGCGAGAAGAAGATCCTTAAGACAATGTTCGGCAAAGATTTAGAACGCACCACATATAAGCGTCCATTTGATTACATTGAAATCCCTGATGCTCACTATGTTGTTCTTGCCACATATGTAACCACCGAGGATGGAACGGGATTGGTTCATCAATCCCCTGCTTTTGGTGCTGATGACTTAGCGGTGTGTCGTAGTTATGGCTTGCCAGTTGTAAATCCAATTGCCCCAGATGGTCACTTCTTGGCTGATGTACCAGTTGTTGGTGGAGTTTTCTTCAAAGATGCAGACAAAGCTTTAGTGAAAGAGCTCAAAGCAAGTGGTGCTTTGTACAAACATCAGCAGTACGAGCACACATACCCACATTGCTGGCGCTGTCACACAGCGTTGATGTATTACGCACAACCATCGTGGTACATCCGCACTACATCTATCAAGGATGCATTGCTTCGCGAAAATGCAGCAACTGATTGGCACCCAGAGACAATTAAGGAAGGTCGCTACGGCGATTGGCTCAACAATAATATTGACTGGGCCCTTTCTCGTAATCGTTATTGGGGAACTCCACTTCCAATCTGGCGTTGTGAAAACAAGCACGAAATTTGTGTTGATTCCTTAAAGGAACTTGGAGCCTTAGCTGGACAAGAGCTATCTAATTTGGATCCACATCGACCATTTGTTGATGACATCACCTTTGCTTGTGCCGAATGTTCACAAACAATGACGCGTGTGCCTGAAGTAATTGACTGCTGGTATGACTCTGGCGCCATGCCTTTTGCGCAATGGGGCTATCCGCATAAGGAAGGTTCAGTAGAAAAGTTCAAGGCTTCCTACCCTGCCGACTTTATCTGTGAAGCGATTGATCAAACTCGTGGGTGGTTCTACACCTTGATGACTATCGGAACTTTAGTCTTTGATAAATCCTCGTATAAAACCGTGCTATGCCTAGGCCATATCTTGGATAAAGATGGCCGCAAAATGAGTAAGCACCTTGGAAATGTTCTAGAACCTATGGCACTTATGGATCAACATGGTGCAGATGCGGTCCGTTGGTACATGTTGGCAGCAGGTTCTCCATGGGCTGCTCGTCGCGTTGGCCATGACAGCATCAATGAGGTTGTTCGCAAGACTTTGTTAACGTACTGGAACACCGTTTCTTTTCATGCCCTTTACGCAAATGCCTCAAACTTTGAACTCTCACAAACTCCGGCGCTATCTGAGCGTCCACTTATGGATCGTTGGATCATCTCTGAACTAAATCTTTTGGTTAAAGAGGTTGATGCAGCGCTAGAAGATTTTGATTCGCAAATTGCAGGTCGCGCACTTGCACGTTTCATCGATGATTTATCTAACTGGTACGTGCGACGATCTCGCCGACGTTTCTGGGATGGTGACCCTGCAGCGCTAGGGAGTTTGCACGAATGCTTAGTAACGCTGACGCAACTACTGGCTCCCCTAGTTCCATTTATCACTGAACAGGTGTGGCAAGAGCTAGTGATTCCGGCAGATTCAACACAGCCTGCATCGGTTCACCTATCTAATTGGCCTGCGGTCAATGCTGGTGCGATCGATACAGAGTTAGCTGCACAGGTTGCATTGACTCGACGAATCGTTGAACTAGGTCGTGCAACCCGTGCTGAATCTGGAATCAAAATTCGCCAACCTTTGGGTCGCGCACTGATTGCAGCTAGTGGCTGGGCAACTTTGCCTGAAGCTATGCGTGAGCAAATTGCCGATGAGCTCAATGTCCAAACTTTGCAGGACATTGCAACCGCTGATGGGGACCTTGTCGATATCAGTGTAAAAGCGAACTTCAAATCACTGGGAGCAAAATTTGGCGGAGCGGTTCAGGAGATCGCTAAAGCAATTGCGGCAACGGATGCAACTGCGCTGGTGAAGACCTTGCGTTCGGCCGGTACAACAACTGTTGGTACTTGGCAGATTTCACTAGATGACCTTGTGATCACCGAAGTTCCAAAGAGTGGTTGGAGCGTTTCCTCTCATGATGGTGAAAGCGTTGCCCTTGATTTAGAGCTAAATCCCGCCCTGATTGCGGCTGGAAATGTGCGCGAGGTAATCAGATTTATCCAAGAGCGCCGCAAGAGCAATGGACTAGATATTTCAGACCGCATCAACATCACTTGGAATGCAACCGATGAGATGGCAGCTGCAATCGAATCTGACCTTGGGCATATTTCCGATGAGGTTCTAGCGTTGTCAATGACACGTGACATGGGACTAGCAATTAAAGACTCTGAGATTGGTGTTGAGGTCGTACTGGTTAAACAGTAATTACAGACCGCTTAACAGGCGTATAAGTAATTGTGTTCCAAAAAAGAGCACAATAAAACTCATATCCAGACTGATTGCACCCAATCGAAGAGGTGGTACAAAGCGACCAACGAACTTCATAGGTGGGTCAGTAACTGTGTAGATAGCTTCTACAAAGTAAAGAATGATCCCTTTTGGGCGCCATGTTCTGGAAAACATTTGCACATAATCAAAGA
This sequence comes from Candidatus Planktophila sp., assembly GCA_040378115.1. Taxonomy (GTDB): domain Bacteria; phylum Actinomycetota; class Actinomycetes; order Nanopelagicales; family Nanopelagicaceae; genus Planktophila. The sequence goes on from JBEINN010000039.1 coordinate 3,251, forward strand.
TTAATCGACCTAATAAAGCAAAGAGAAAGATGTTAAGAACACTGGCTAGCAGTGAGCCTACGTTCAACATGTTCAGCTTTGATTGAAGAAACTTGCTTGAGCCGCTGCTGACTTATCTTCAGAGCTGACTGAAACATTTGCAGGTGAGAGAAGGAATACCTTCTTTGTCACGCGCTCGATAGTTCCGTGCAAACCAAATGCAAGACCGCTCGCAAAATCAACTAATCGCTTGTGCTCAGATTCATCCATTTCCGTAAGGTTGATGATCACTGGGCTTCCCTGACGGAAATGCTCGCCAATCGTACGTGCCTCGTTGTAATAGCGTGGGTGCAAGGTAATAATGCGATCCATCACAGGAAAATCAAGCTGAGGCGCAACCTCGACAACTGTTGGTAATGAACCAATACGAGTTTTAATGCGAACATCCCCTGTTGGGGGAATTGTTGGAGTTTTTGTAGTTGGTGGTTGTGGAGTATCAAATTCAGGATCATCCATCAAGCCAAGGTAATTAGCGACACGGCGCATTGCATTAGACATGGTTAAAGGTTACTCGTGGGGTGAGCGAGAACCGAGGATTGATGAGCCTACGCGCACATGTGTCGCACCATGTGAAATTGCCACTTCGTAGTCGCCACTCATGCCGGCAGACAAAGAATCCGCCTTTGGAAATCTGCTCAAAAACTCATTGCGAATCACTGATAATTGCGAATAAGCCGCGTCCGGATCCATCCCTACCGGCGGGACCGACATCAGCCCCACCAAGGTGTGGATCTTTGAATCTGACACTTTTTCGGCTAACTGATAGAGCTGATCAACCCCTGCCCCGCCGCGATTATGGGCACCATCTAATGAAACCTGAAGAAAAATACTTAAGGGATGTGGGGCAACCTTTTCAATCATTTCGAAATGGCGTGGATCATCCAGCGAATGAATCACTGAAGCCCACGATGTAATTGACTTCAATTTATTGCTTTGGATCTGACCCTGAAAGTGCCAGTTGCCGTGCACAATCTGCGACTTTTCTGCACCTTCTGCCTCTCGGTTTTCGCCAAAATCCGTTACTCCTAGTTGCTGAAGAATCTGCACATCACTGGTGGGAAAGGTCTTAGTAACGGCGATCAAGGTAACTGGATGCGATGCAACGGCAGCAATCTTTGCGCGAACGATGTCAAGGTTCTGTGAAACTTCTTCTAATCGATTCATAAGGAAACTACCCCTGCAAATCGACCCGTTGGATTTTGGCGACGATGAGAAAAGTACATGTCATCTTCAAAGGTGCAAGAAGTAGAAGCTTCATAGGAAACGCCAGCTGCAACTAATTCTGCAATCAAGGCTTTGGAAAGATCCAGCCCCGGCGTTCCTTGTCTAGTCGTTGCAAAAGCACGAGGGTGTTCGGCAATCACATCTTGTTGCATCTGGAAAGGGACTTCATAACAACTGCCGCAAATAGATGGACCTAATATGGCATGCAGTTCTATTGCACCAAGTGATCGCATTTGTTGCACCGCTTTCAGAGCGATGCCGTTAACTAACCCCGCACGGCCAACATGGATTGCTCCAACTGCTTCCTTCGAAATCAGAAGCAGAGGAATGCAGTCGGCTACCATTACAGCCAAAGCAAGGTTTGGTGTGGTGGTAATCAATCCATCGCATGTTGGAATTTCATCCTTAATCGAATCAATAACCTGTAATTCATCACCATGGACTTGATTCATGAACTGTGCAGCTCCAATGACCCTGCGATTGGAAGCTACGACCACTGGATCATCTCCGACATGAAACGCCAGATTCAATGATTCATACACGCCAAGGCTTTCGCCTCCGCGTCGATCAGTAAATAAGTGAGGCAATGCCTTACTTCATGAAGTCAGGAACGTCGATCTCATCCTCTGCAACCAATTCCTCAAAGGTCACGCGACGCTTGGGAGTTTCATTGCCTAAATCAAGGGCTACTGAGATCGGATCATTTGATGCGATTGGGTCTGCAATACCACCAAGAGTTGTTGCATCGATTACTGGTGTGGACACCTTCTTTGGTGCGCCACCCTCGAAGCCTGCAGCGACAACGGTAATTCGAACCTCATCGCCCAGTGCATCATCAATTGTTGTTCCAAAGATGAACTTGGCATTTGGATGAACCGCTGACTGCACTAGCTCGCAAGCCTCATTAACTTCGAACAGTCCAAGATCTGATCCACCAGAAACTGACAGAAGAACACCCATCGCTCCATCTATTGATGCTTCAAGAAGTGGACTTGAAATTGCAAGTTCGGCGGCACGAAGTGCGCGGTTTTCACCACGAGCTGATCCGATACCCATTAATGCAGAACCTGCACCTGACATAACCGCTTTAACATCGGCAAAGTCCAAGTTAATCAAACCAGGTTGCGTAATGATTTCGGTAATTCCTTGAACACCTGAAAGTAGAACTTGGTCTGCGCTCTTGAAAGCATCTGCCAAAGTTATCGTGCGATCAGAGATTGCCAGCAAACGATCATTAGGAATAACAATGAGTGTGTCAACTTCTGCGCGTAGCGCTTCGATACCGACATCAGCTTGTGCTGAACGAAGTTTTGCTTCGAAAGAAAATGGCCGAGTTACCACACCGATAGTTAATGCACCAATATCTTTTGCAATTTTTGCAACAACCGGAGCCGCACCAGTTCCAGTTCCGCCACCTTCGCCTGCAGTTACGAAAACCATATCTGCGCCACGTAGAATTTCTTCAATGTCATCTGCGTGATCAAGTGCGGCTTCACGACCCTTATCTGGATCCATGCCTGCACCAAGACCACGAGTTGTCTTGCGACCAATATCTAATTTCACATCTGCATCACTCATCAACAAATGTTGTGCATCTGTGTTAATCGCAATGAACTCGACGCCTTTAAGACCAACATCGATCATTCGATTAATAGCGTTAACTCCACCGCCACCAATGCCGACAACTTTGATGACCGCTAAATAATTCTGTGGTGAAGCCACTTTAATCCTCCTTATGAACCATAAACCTCAACTTGAGGCTTACTATTCACTGCTTTTCGATAAGGCGAACTTAAAGTGCATGAGGGTGATTATCAAACACCGACATCAATTAATTAGCGTGTCGCAGTAATTAGATTTTTTGAAAATTACTTAACGATTGGTGCATTGGGTGCTGAAACATCCACCCGCTTTATATCTGCATTTTCAGGAAGTGCAATCAAAGCCTTATAAACCTTTAGTTTTAACTCATTTTCTGAGTTGCTGCCCCAACGAATTTCTATGTCTTTGCCATTGTTTTGAATTATCAAAACCAAAGCGCCGGAGCCACGAACCTTTACAACTGTCAATGACGACTTGAGCTCTTCAGGTAACTGCATCAGGAAATTAACCGCCTTTTTAGCATCCTCAAGAGTTGCGGCCTGAATCTGGATCAAGCCTTCTGGTCTTGGCCCTTGTGGAACAAAGCTGGCAGCGGTCGAGTCAATTACCTTGTTTTCAAAAGTGGCGATTGGTGTGCGCGATGTAAGTTCTACAACAACTTTTCCATTGATCCAGTTTCTAGAAACATCGGCGGACTTAACCCAATCAATTTTTTCCAATTTGGTAGTTATCGCCCGTGGTTCAACACGTGCCAGCTTTTGTCCCTTCACGATTCCAGTATTTATTGGGCGATTGCTTCCGATTACTTCGACTGATGAGACAGTAAAGAAAGTTGAATACCCCAAAACATAAGCCGAACCCGCTATTGCAGCGACAACTATCCCAGCAATGAAAGAGCGCCTCATTTATTCAAAACGCCTAGATAAACCTTCAACAATTATTGGTGCAAGAGAGCTAACATCACCAGCACCCAAAGTCATAATCACATCTCCGGGTTGAGCATCCGCGATTACTGAATCAGTGACTTCGACAAAATTAGGTATGTATTCGCCTTTACTCATCTTCGAAGTA
>JBEINN010000135.1:0-2807 GCA_040378115.1 Candidatus Planktophila sp.
GCGTTATCAATCCGTCACGTTGGCCCAACAGCTGCGCAAGGATTAGCAACCGCACTTGGTTCAGTTAAAGCAATTTCAGAAGCCAGCGCCGAAGAGTTAGCAGCAATCGATGGTGTTGGACAAATCATCGCCGAATCTATTGTCGAATGGTTTGGCGTTAAGTGGCACAAAGAGATTATTTCAAAGTGGGAAAAAGCCGGTGTATGTATGGTCGTTCAACAGAGCGAACAACTGCCGCAAACATTGGCAGGGCTTACCTTTGTTGTGACAGGGGGCCTTGAATCATTTACTCGTGATGGAATTTCAGAAACTATTGCAGGCCATGGAGGAAAGGCATCATCTTCGGTATCAAAGAAAACCGATTATGTTTTAGTAGGAAGTGACCCGGGTTCTAAGCTGGCAAAAGCGCAGGAATTAGGTGTGCCCATCATCGATGAAGCCAGATTTAAAGAGCTATTGGCGGGTAAGTAGTAGTATTCCAACCATGATTACTCTTGCCAGCGAGGTTACTCGCGAACTTCCAGCCCCACCACTCTTTTTTGGAGTCTTCACATTTGTCGTAATGTCAGTTTTTCTGTATTTAGTACTTCGCCTAGACCGAGACTAATTTGTCCCGAGTAGGTATTTACGGAGGAACATTTGATCCGATTCACTTGGGTCATCTACATGTAATTACCCAACTCATTGAAAAGAATTTAGTAGATCAACTGTTGGTTGTTCCGGCAGGAATGCCTTTACTTCGCGAGAACGCCCCGATTGCAACCGGCCAACAAAGACGCGCAATGTGTCAATTAGCTTTAGCTGATTTACCAACAGATATAGCAACCAAAGTTCAAGTGAACCCAATCGAAATTCTGCGAACCGGCCCAAGCTATGCAATTGATACCGTCGAAGCCGTTACCCAGAATTATCCAGCTGACACCATTGTTTTGGTGATTGGCCAAGATGCCGCAGATAAGTTGGAGCAATGGCATCGCATTGATGAATTACGTGACATGGTTGAGTTTCTGGTAATTGGTAGACCTGGATTTGCCGGAAATGGTGTTGATATCAGGGCCTTAGATGTTGCAGCCACCACTATTCGCCAAGGTTTGAGCGCAGATGTTTCGTCATCGGTAGCTGCATTTATACGAGAGAATAACCTCTATGACAATTAGCAGCAGAACTCTTGAGATCACCCAATTAGCCGCCAAAGCCGCAATCGACAAGATTGCAGTAGATGTTGTGGCGCTAGATCTGTCAGATCAATTAGTCCTAAGCGAAGTCTTTTTAATTGCAACCGGGCAAAATGAAGCACAAGTTGATTCAATAGCCGATGAGGTAGAACGCCAGCTTGCTGCATTTGGTGACAAGCCAGTTCGTCGTGAACATGGTGCTGAGTGGATTTTGCTTGATTATTCAGATCTAGTAGTTCATGTACAAAGCGCAGAACTTCGCAAGTACTACATGTTAGATCGCTTGTGGAATGACTGCCCAACAATTGAATTAGAAGCGGTGAGGGAGGCTGCCGTTAATGGCCGCTAATCGAGTTCTGTTATGGCGTCACGGCCAAACTGATTGGAATGTTGTCAATCGTTTTCAGGGACATTCTGATATTGACCTTAATGAAGTTGGTCGCTTTCAGGTACACCACGCTGCACAAATTCTGGCAGGCATGAAACCTACGATGATTATTTCAAGTGACTTAGGTCGTGCACGAGATACCGCCCAATCTTTGGCGAACCTGACTGGCCTTACCGTTGAAATCGATGAAGATCTTCGTGAAACAAATGGTGGTTTATGGGAAGGTAAAACCGGTGCAGAAAATCGCGCCGAAGATTTGCAAAACTTTATTCGCTGGATTGATGGAGATGACAATCCTGCAGGCACAACTGGTGAACGTCGTAGCGAAGTTGCAGAGCGCGGGGTGCGTGCAATCAAAAAAGCATTAGGGGAAAAGACGGATCAGTTATTGGTTGTCACAACCCATGGTGGAACAGCCCGCTGCATCTTGGGTTCCTTGCTGGAACTTCCGATGTCTCGCTGGGGAGTAATTGGTGGTTTATCTAATGCATCTTGGTCGATATTGGAACGCAATCCGCGACAGTGGAATTTGATCGAACACAATGCTGGCTCAATTCCAGAGCCTGTATATGGTGAAGAAAGTGGTGCAACTTCTGCATAAGGCCGCCCGCAGTAAATGCGGTAAGGTCTGCACTCGCACAAAAATCGGGGCTATAGCGCAGCTGGTAGCGCACCTGCATGGCATGCAGGGGGTCAGGGGTTCAAATCCCCTTAGCTCCACGTATGAATAACAACCTGAATGATGAGCGCGAGCACGCGGCATACGACTTTGCCTATGTGCAGGAAAAATGGCTGCCTGTATGGGATCAATTGCAACCATTTAAATCAGGTCGCGCAGATGACACACGTGAAAAGAAATATGTCTTGGATATGTTCCCCTATCCATCTGGTGATCTTCATATGGGTCATGCCGAGGCTTACGCCCTGGGAGATGTAATCGCTCGTTACTGGGTGCAAAAAGGTTTCAATGTCATGCACCCAATTGGGTGGGACGCTTTTGGTTTGCCGGCTGAAAATGCTGCAATCAAGCGCAATTCAGATCCGCGTATTTGGACCTATGAAAACATCGCGGTGCAAAAAGCATCGATGCGACGTTATGCATGTTCATTTGATTGGGATCGCGTTTTCAACACCTGCGATCCCGAATACTACAAATGGAACCAATGGTTGTTCCTCAAGTTTTATGAGCGTGGCTTGGCATACCGCAAAGATTCAGCGGTTAACTGGTGTCCAGGTTGCCAAAC
>JBEINN010000087.1:0-4346 GCA_040378115.1 Candidatus Planktophila sp.
CGCTCATTATTGAACACGACCATGTGTCCCCTCCTGGTCCTGTGGCCGAACGTCTTCGTCATCATGGCTTTGAAGTTCATGAAGAAGTAGTAGTCACCGAGAATTTTTTTCGATCTCCAAATGTGGATTTTAAATTTCCATAAGCTGATGATTACGATCTCATTGTCACCCTTGGTGCGCCATGGGGTGCTTGGGATGACTCATGCATTGGGAATTGGCTGATCCCGGAAGTCGAATGGGTTGCCTCCATTGTTAAATCTGGAAAGCCAATGTTGGGAATCTGTTTTGGCGGACAACTAATCGCTAGAGCAATGGGCGGATCTGTATCGAAAGCTCCTCAAAGTGAAATCGGATGGAAGTCGATCTGGAGTGATGACACTTCACTGGTTTCTGATGGGCCGTGGTTCCAGTTTCACTATGACAGGTGGCAATTACCGCCGGGCGCATTAGAAATTGCAAGAAACCCAATTGCTTCACAATCGTTTGTAATTCAAAACGCACTTGCAGTGCAATTTCATCCAGAAATTACGGCTGAATCACTCAAGTCATAGCTGGATTGGGGCGGGGACAAATCTGTAGTTGAAAATGGTCAAGACCCTGAAATCATGCTCGCACAAACTCTCGCACTTGAATCTGCAGCGCGAGAACGAACTTTTAACCTCGTGGATGCTTTCTTAACGAGAGTCGCAAAATTAATTTAAACCCTTAATGTTAGATGTAAAGTTTTAGCGAAGTTTTACTCGTACTGGCATTCGCTTGATGCCATGAACAAAATTTGACCTCAAATAATCTACAGGGCCGGTTAACTCCATCGAATCAATTCTGGAGATTAAATCTTCAAACATGACTCGAAGTTCAATTCTTGCCAAAGCATTACCTAGACACATGTGAGGTCCGCCTCGGCCGAAAGTCATATGTTCATTTGGGTTTCGAGTGACGTCAAATTCATTTGCTCGCTCAAAGATATTGTTATCTCGGTTTCCTGAGGCAAACCAAGTAACAATCTTTTCTCCTGACTTAACAGTTTTGCCATGAATCTCAACATCTTTCGTTGCAGTGCGCCTGAAGTGATAAACCGGACTTGCAAACCTTAAGAATTCTTCGACTGCCCATGGAATCAACTCTGGATTTTCTTGTAACTTTGTTAACTGAGCTGGATTTTTGATCAGGTTTATCATCGTGTGAGAAATTGTGTGACGTGTTGTTTCATTGCCAGCAACCACAAGTAGAAGGAAATTTGTATGAAAGTCTCTTTCGCTCAGCGCTATTCCATCACTCATGTCTCCGTTGACAAGAACTGAAACTAGATCAGTTCCATTTTTTCCACGACGCTCTTTCGCTAATGCATCTCCGTATTCGAAGACTTCAAGTGCAGCCGGAGAGCGGAACGGTACTAGGCGATATTTCTCACTTTCAGGATTACTGATTAAAACATCGGCATGCTCAGGATCATCAAATCCAATCATGCGATTACCCCAGTCGATCAACTGCTTGTTATCTTTTACGGGAACATCTAAAAGCTTCGCAAGTACGTTGATTGGAAAGTCCGATGCCACCTCACGAACAAAATCAAACTCACCTTGAGCAAATGCGTTGTCGAGTGTTGTTGCTGTAAGTCCTCGTAGAAAAGTTTCATAATGAGCAACTGCAGATGGTGTGAATTGACCTTGAAGTAACCGACGTAACGCTCTGTGGCGAGCGCCATCGGTTTCAAGAAGGGAACGGCGTGCTTGCTCTTGTTCTGCATCCACTTCTTCTAAATTCGTAAATCTCTCGCTTGTAAATGTTTCAGGGTCCCGTAGAACTCTGACAATGTCGTGATAGCGCGTAACCGACCAGAAACCATGGTTGGGAGAGTCTTCATCTGACCAATGAAGTGGGTATGAGTCGCGTAATTCTGCGAATACTGGCCACGGCGCTCCTGATTCAAAAAGATCCAAATTAGAGAGATCAATTAATGAACCCACGATGCTCACCTTTCATTAGGATGCGAATGAAAAAAGAGTATCAGCGAGTCGGATAGACTGACAACCATGACAGCAGCTCATACCCTTGACGAGACAGAACGACAGGTTTCAACTCTCCTGCAAGGAATGAGTATTGACTTCAAAGCAATGGGAGTTGTTTCCAATCTCTTCCGCGCCGCTAATTCGGCACGAAACCACCTCGAACGTGAGGTGCTTAAAAAACACGGTCTCTCATGGACAGGATTCGTTGTACTTTGGGTGGTCTGGGTGTGGGATTCGATTGAAACTCGCGAGATTGCTGAAGAGGTTGGCACATCCAAAGCCACTCTCTCTGGGGTACTTAAAACCTTGGAACGAGATGGATTGATTATCAAAAAACAGAGCAAAACTGATCGCCGTTTGGTTCTCGTAAGTATGACAAAAGATGGAAAAAAGATGATGAAAAATATATTTCCTAAATTTAACAAACAAGAAGTCCTGCTGACTTCGTCCCTGAAATCATCTGCCAAAGACTCAACAGCCGATGCACTGAGAAGCATCACACTTAAGGCACAAAAAGTTCAATCTAGAAAGATTTAACCTCTAGCCGCATTAACAAACGCCTTAACTATTTCAAGTTGGCTTGGAACATCTTTGTAATTATCTTCAGGGTGCCACTGCACACCAAATGCCCATGCTTTACTCGGAAGTTGCAGTGCCTCGACGTGTCCCTCTTTTGCATAAGCCAATGGTGAAATTCCCTCTGCCAGCCGGTCGATTGCTTGATGATGAAAACATGAAATCAACAGTGACGATTCTTTCAAGCCTAAATTAGCTTCGATTTTCGAGAACTCGATAGTTGATAACTTATTCAAATGTGGTTTATCCATGTGTTGGACCAAAGTCCCACCTAAAGCGACATTAGCGATTTGGGTGCCGCGGCAAATTGTGAGGAGCGCAGTTTCTGATTGAAGCGCAAAATGGACTAATGCAATATCGGATTTATCTTGTTCTGAGTTGATTCCATAGAGCTCATCTGACTGGTGATTCTGTCCATAAAATTGTGGATCGACATCGGCTCCACCGGGCATCAATACTCCGTTGATTCCTTCGAGCCTGGCTTCCCATTTTTCATCCGTGACTGGAAGAAGTGAGAGTGGCTCACCTCCCGCATCCCACACCAATTCAGCGAGCTTTTGTGCTGTAACGATTGCGCTATACCTGGTGACCGAAGTCGACTCAGCGAGCCGAGCGGGAATTGCAATCCGTGGTCGGCTATTGCCCATGAAATCTCCCTTGCGCCTACGTTATGCAATCTCTACAACTCTTGCTTCACACTTCTCGACATTTAGAGTAACCTAAACTTCTCGTTAGTGTCCTAACGAATATGATAAACGACTGATTTCACAAATATGGATGGAAGCGGTGCGAAGTGAAGAGTGTTGAGGTCGCCGGTGTTGAAATCTCGACCTGCCATTTCATTAATGGAGAGCGGATTGCTTCTGCCCAGACTCTTGCAAACACATCTCCTATCGACGGGCAATTCTTAGGAGATTTTTCTCGCGGCGGATCAGATGAAGTTGATTTAGCCGTCAAGGCTGCACGCGATGCATTTCCTGCTTGGCGCGACCTCGGTCCGCTAGATCGCGCTGAAAAGCTCGAACGTCTTGCTAAGTTGATAGAAGACAATATTGAAACTCTTGCGCAAATTGAAACTCTAGATAACGGGGCATTGCTTCGCTCACATCGAAAAGGTGTAATGCCGAGAGCGGCTGCAAATATTCGATTCTTTGCAGAGTGGGCAGTCAATGATCTTAAACATGAGCCATTTGAAACTCGTGGTCACTCTAATAATGTTTCGTGGGATCCATCTGGTGTTGCTGCACTCATTACTCCATGGAATGCACCCTTAATGCTTGCAACATGGAAAATTGGTCCGGCACTTGCTGCTGGAGACACAGTCATTCTTAAACCTGCAGAATGGACACCCCTTTCTGCATCTTTCTTTGCTGATCTCACTATTGAAGCGGGAATTCCTAAAGGCGTTTTTAATGTTGTCTTCGGGCTTGGAGAAGAAGCAGGGGCTGCTCTGACTAAACATCCAGGCGTTTCACGAATATCTTTTACTGGCTCAGTTCCTACTGCGAAAAAGATTGCAAAGGCTGCCGCAGATAACCTCACACCTGTTTCATTTGAACTCGGTGGCAAGAGTCCTCTGATAGTTCTAGATGACGCTGATCTTGATTTAGCTACAACATTAGCCGTTGAACAGTATGACAATGCCGGACAGGTCTGCCTTTCTGGAACTCGACTTCTTGTACACAAAAAAATTGCAGAAAAGTTCGCAGAACAATTCCTCGAAAAAGCCAAGCAGATTAAGCAGGGTGATCCACGAATTGA
>JBEINN010000159.1:0-2195 GCA_040378115.1 Candidatus Planktophila sp.
GAAGTGCGGAAACAAAATAAGGCTCACCAAGTCCTAGAGACCACAAGCCATGTGCTTCTGACTCTTCGCGCTCTCCATCAACTTTGTTACCAATTAAAATCAGAGGCTTCATAGCCTTGCGAAGATGTTGCACCAAAATGTCATCTTCATCCAAGGCACCTACTTGTGCGTCAACAACAAAAGCCAGCACATCAGCCTCTTGCATCGCAATTTCAGCGCCAGCACTTACTTGCACAGAAATACCGTCAGGTTTTGCTTCCCAACCGCCAGTATCCATAATGATGAAACGACGACCGCCCCATTCACATTCATACTGAACACGATCGCGTGTAACACCTGGTGTGTCTTCAACAATTGCTTCTCTACGCCCTAGGAATCTATTAATTAATGTTGATTTACCAACGTTAGGTCGACCAAGAATTGCAACGATAGGAAGCCCAAGAAGTGAGCGTTGGCGAAGTAGTTCCCAAATTCGCTCCACTGTTTCATCAAGATCCAGATTCGTTGAATCAACTTCCACTGCATCAAATGCCATGGCAAGCGGTGAAACCGTGCGGGTAGAGTCAATAGAATCGCGATTTTCCAGCGAACTCTTCACGTCAACAGATTTATCATCTGTTTCATTTTCGCGACGATAAGCGCGAGCATCTAAATCAGCTGTTAGATATATCTTTAAAGCTGCATCAGGAACAACTACCGTTCCAATATCTCGTCCCTCAACAACTATTCCGCGTGGTGCCTGAGTGATAATTTTGCGTTGGATGACGAGTAGCTCTTCGCGAATCTGTGGCATAGCACTGATGCGACTTACGTTTTCAGTTACGGAAGTTCCACGGATGGCATGAGTAATTTGTGTATCACCTGCAAATACATCTGGAGAATTCGGATCAGATACAAATCTAATCGGTGCGCTCTTGAGTGCTTTGAGAATTTCTGCAGCTTCAATGCAATTGTTTTCTAGAGCCACCCAAGTAACTGCGCGATAAAGCGCACCTGTATCTAAATAGTTCCAACCTGCACGAATTGCGATTGCTTTAGATGTGCTTGATTTACCTGCGCCACTCGGGCCATCAATTGCTACGACTATGCCCATGTGATGAGCCTACTTCTATTTACGGATCGGATGAACGTTCCACCCGATTGATGAGAGATGATTTGATAACTTCACTGCATCATCTGCAGAAAGTGCCAAAGTGATTAAAGCATTGAGTTGTCCTGGTGAGTGCTCGATTACTAAATCTTCAACGTTGACAGACATTGCGGCACATTCATTAAATATTGCGCCCAATTGACCTGGTTTATCGTCAATAACGATTGGAACGTAGGTGTATTCACGTGCTTTTCCACCATGTTTGCCTGGAATTAAATTTCTTCCATCTCGTCCTTTGCGCATAATCACTGCAATTCTTTCTTCATCATTAACTGCATCAATCATTGTGCCAAGCTCGTTATGCAAATTTGTAAGCAACGCCTTGATCTCTTGAGAATTTGAACTAATAATCTCTTTCCATAAGTTCTCATCCGAAGCCGCAATGCGAGTGGTGTCTCGAAGTCCGGCTCCAGCAAGGTCTAGCCATTCAGGGGCCACGCCATGCAATGAGCCAGCCAAAAGGGTGGCCGTGATCTGTGGCAGATGGGAAACTCTGGCCACCGCTGCATCATGGGAAACCGCATCTAATTCCACGCACGTTGCCCCGAGCAGGTCTATAAGCCATTTGACCTTGGCTACGGCTTCCGAATCACTCTGTGCATCCGGGGTGATGATCCAACTTCTAGATAGAAAGAGATCGGCGCGAGCTGACTCTGCTCCCCCGACTTCGCGGCCAGCCATTGGGTGGGTGCCTACGAATTGCTTCAATGGGAGCTTTGATGCCTGAACCTTTTGTAGAGGTTCAACTTTTACACTACAAACATCCATAAACGTTGAGTTTGGGTTTAGACCATACTGCTCCCTTATGACCTGGGAAAGGGCTCTGAGAGGAGTTGCCAGAATAATCAGCTCCGGCTCTGCAATGCTGACTCCCCCTGTTAAATCCTGAGCCAGGCCCTGATTACGGCTATCCACGTCGATCATCTCAACAGCTATGTTTTTGGCCGCCAGAGCCAAACCGATGGAGGTGCCGATAAGGCCAGCCCCCACAATTCGAACTGAGCGCACCATTACTGGGCTATATCTCGGCGCAGGGCTACTGCCC
>JBEINN010000064.1:0-5487 GCA_040378115.1 Candidatus Planktophila sp.
ACTTGCCTTGCCCATGCGGGTAGTTAGTAGCCACAAGGTCGCGAAGACAATAAATCCAATACCAATGCTTGTCGTAAGTATTGATTTAGGGGTGATATTTACTAAGCCAAGTTCCAACCCCGCTTGTCCGGCGTACTGAGGGAGCTGTCTGGTATCTCCACCAAAAAGGAAAAGAAAGAAATAGCGTAGAAAAATTGCAAAACCAATTGAGACCACAAGCATTGCGATTAATCCAGTGCCACGCTTACGTAGCGGTTTCCAAAGGTATCTATCCTGCAAAAATCCAGAGATGAAAGCGCTGAGAGCAACTGCAATCAGCGCGGCAATCACAACTGGCAATTTTGCTATTGCGCTGAAGTAGTAGGTCAGAAGTCCAGCCAGGGTCAGTATCTCTCCGTGAGCGAAATTTGTGAGCCCAGTCGTTCCGAAAATCAGATTAAGACCAAGTGCTGCTAAAGCAATAATGAGACCCAAAATCAATCCATCAACAGTTAGTTGGGCTGATCGCTCAAGTCGTGTTGCTTTTTCAACCCCAGGTCCAATGGGAAAGAGAAGCCGTAGCTCAACTCCCAGCATAAATACATTTGCCTTGATGGTGCCTTTTGTTGGATCTGTTAATGCTTGGCCTGATGGCAGATCGCCTTCATTGATTGTTGCGGCATATGTTCCCTTAGTGGTTATAAGAACTTCCCATGCACCGAACGAATCTGTTTTAGTCTCGGCACTAAAGCCATTCGGTCCTTTGATTGAGACCCCAACACCTGCAAGAGGTTTTTCCGTGGCATCTGTAATAACTCCGTAGAGCTTGGTTGGAGTTTCAACGGCATGTGCGGTTGTGGAAATTGAAGAAAGCGCTGCAGTTGCTGTGAACAATCCGAAACACAAAAGAATGAAGCGGGCACTAAATTTTTTCGTTATGAAATTCAAACCGCGCTCCAAATCTTAGGTCAGTGCATCGGGGTATGGATGCACCAGGCTGTCCTTCGCGCCTAGGTGGCCTACCTTAACTAAACCCACTAGATCTCGGCAAGGATCATGCAGGTAATACGTGCGGTGCAGGTTCTTTGGCCAGATTCATCGGTAATTACTATTTCATAGGAGCACAGGGTCTTACCAAGAGAAATTGGCGTTGCAACCGCCGTCACTAGGCCTGATCGAGCAGAGCGGTGATGAGTAGCGTTGATATCAATACCCACTACTCGCCGAGTAGGGCCAGCGTGAATCTGGGCTCCAATTGATCCCAGAGATTCAGCCAAAACGACACTAGCACCACCATGCAGTAGTCCCGCAGGTTGAGTATTTCCCTCAACTGGCATTGTCGCAACAAGTCGCTGTTCAGATACTTCAATTATTTCAATGCCCATTTTGGTACCAAGGTCGCCATTGCCGCGTTGCCTAATTATTGCCAGTAAATCTTGTTGCGTCATGAATCAATCATAACTTGTTACCTAGGATAGATGCCATGCCTGGTGCTTCCAAGAGAGTTCTACTTATCGATGGTCATTCAATGGCATATCGGGCCTTTTTTGCATTACCAAGCGAGAACTTTACGACCGCACAAGGCCAGCACACCAACGCTATTTATGGCTTTGCAACCATGTTGCTTTCTTTGCTGACCACGGAAAAGCCAACACATGTGGCAGTAGCCTTTGATGTCTCGCGCAAGACCTTTAGATCTGAGATTTTTCCCGAGTACAAGGCTAACCGAGCCAAAACACCCGATGAATTTAGATCACAAATGTCGTACCTGCATGATCTGGTCTCGGCATTTGGCATCACGACATTTGAAGTAGACGGTTTCGAAGCTGATGACATCATTGCAACTATCGCCAAGCAGGCTGAACGTGAAGATGCAGATGTCTTTATCTGTACCGGTGATCGTGATTCATTTCAGCTAGTTAATGAAAAGACAACTGTGCTTTATCCAAAGCGAGGTGTTAGTGATTTAGCTCGCATGACACCTCAGGCTGTTCAAGAAAAGTATGGGATGTCTCCTGAGCAGTATCCAGATTTTGCTGCGCTGCGCGGAGACCCAAGTGACAATCTTCCTTCTGTGCCTGGTGTTGGTGAAAAGACAGCAGCAAAATGGATTGTTGAATATGGTTCATTGCACGAGCTAATCGCAAACATAGACAAGCTTGGTGGGAAAGTGGGTCAGTCACTTCGCGATTCAGTTAATGACGTAATCAGAAATCGCGAGCTAACACAACTAGTCGCTAATGTTCCTATAGAGCTAAGCATTGATGCTCTGGCGTGGAGTGGTGTGGATGAGAGCAAAACTAATCCGCTCTTTGAAAAATTAGAGTTCAAGACGCTTAAGGATCGCATGAAACCGATCTTGCTCCAATCTACTTCAAAAATATCTGCGCCAGAATCAGAATTGTTTGCAATCGAGATCGCCGAAGGCGTTATTACCCCTGAAGAAGCATCTGCACGGATTGCAGAGCATTCAGGTGATATATCGATCGCTTATCAATTAGTTGATGACAAGCTGCACCGTTATGCGGTTGCATTGACACCAGATGATGTCTTTTTAGTTCACGCTTCAGTGATGGGGGATTGGGCAACAAATGGCGAAGTGACCAAGATTGCTCATGATTCAAAATCACTAGCGCGCATTAATGGAGTAACGGGAATCAGCTTTGATACAGCGCTGGCTGCCTATCTTGTAAATCCAGGAGTTAGAAGCCAAGAGCTCAAAGACATAGAAGAGCGATGGGGAGATGGCTCGGCGATCAATCAATCCTCACCTGAGCAAGAACTTTTAACCTCTGCCCGTGCACTCTTTGCCCTCAAAGAATCTTTAACGCGCGAACTGAAGGAGCGCAATCTCTGGGAACTTTTCATGACTATGGAGTTACCGGTTGCCGAACTATTGGGACGAATGGAAGCGGTAGGAATTGCTGTAAACAAAAAAGGCTTAGAAGGATTGGCCGCCTTCTTCGAAGGTGAAGTGAGGCGTGAAACAAAAGCTGCTCATGAATCTGTGGGACACGAATTTAACGTTGCATCGCCTAAGCAACTGCAAGTTGTTTTATTTGATGAGCTTAACCTTCCAAAAACCAAGAAAATTAAGACTGGATACACAACGGATGCCGAAAGTCTTGATTGGCTTCACCAGAAAAGTGGCCATCCGGTTTTAACTTCTTTGCTTCGAATTCGTGAAACAAAGAAATTAGGTACAACCGTTGAAGGCCTCATCAATGAAATTGCCAAAGATGGGCGCATCCACACCCACTTCCAGCAAACTGTTGCGGCAACAGGTCGCCTTTCATCAACTGGACCAAATCTGCAAAACATTCCTGTGCGTACTGAAGAGGGACGAAAGATTCGCGAATGCTTTACGGTTGGCAAAGGTTATGTATCACTTTTGACCGCTGATTACAGTCAAATTGAAATGCGCATCATGGCTCATTTGTCCCACGATGAAAAACTACTGGCAGCCTTTGCTTCAGGTGAAGATCTTCATGCCACTGTTGCAGGACTTGTCTTTGGCGTTAAGCCTTCCGAAGTGGACCCAGAAATGCGTCGTCAGATGAAGGCTATGTCATACGGTCTTGCATACGGTCTATCCTCTTATGGACTTGCAGTGCAATTAGATATATCACCACCTGCCGCTGCGCAATTGATGGATACCTACTTTGAGCGTTTCGGTGGAATTCGTGACTACTTAAAAACGGTTGTCGAGGATGCGCGCAAAGTTGGGTACACCGAAACAATTATGGGTCGCCGTCGTTATTTGCCAGATTTAATGCATGACAATAAACAAAGACGCCAAGTTGCCGAACGAATGGCACTAAACGCACCAATTCAGGGATCTGCCGCAGACATTATCAAGTTAGCCATGCTTAAGGTTCAAGGTGCAATTGAGAAAGAGAGTCTGAAATCTCGTTTACTTCTTCAGATCCATGACGAATTAATCCTTGAAGTTGTAGCGGGAGAGGAGGAGACAGTAAGCGCGTTAGTAAAGCGTGAAATGGGCTCTGCATACCCACTGAAGGCTCCGCTAGATGTTAATGCCGGACTTGGGCTTACCTGGCACGAGGCCGCACACTAACTACTTAACTTCGTTAGATATGTCTTTCATCGCCTGAAGGTCTTCTTCATCAGTTGGAATATCATTTGCAGCGCTCAATCGCCCGCGCCCAACAGACAAAACTATTAATCCAATGGAGATCATAATTGGCAACATCGCTAATCCGATGCGGGGAGAGAATGTTTCAGAAACAACGCCACCCACTGCAGCACCAACGGCCATAAAGGAACCTTCAACACTCCAGATCCAACCAAGAGATGCGGTTTGTGAACCCTTCGGTCTTACCGCTTCAAGAACTTCAAAGTAGAAAACCTGAACTGCGCCACCAACAAATCCAATGCATGCACCAAAAAGAGCCATACTCCAATCGGGATATGTAAATGCAATTGGAATGCATGCGATTACCCACAGGAAGTAGGCACGACGAAGCGCAGAAAGTGGAGCTAGTTTCTTGGAAACTAACCCACCCAATAAACCGCCAACAACTGTTGCAGCGCCAAATGCCGCAAAAATCCATGCAACGCGGTGTTGAACACCTTCCTGAGTAGCAAAGGCTGGAACAGCAACATCAAACACGCCCCATCCAAAGCCAATGAAGCAGCCTTCAAACATTAAAAGTCGTATAGCGCGATCGCGCCACAGCCTTTGTTGACCTTTCTGCTTCTTTTCGGGTATCCAATCGCTAGATGCAGGTGTAAGTGACAAGGCGATTCCGCCAATGAACATTAGCGCCGCAGTCATACCCAGCCCAAGTGAAGGACGAGAAGAGAGGGAAAGTGCAGTAATGATCACTGGTCCAATTACCGAAGTGCTGCTCATCATCGAAGAATCAAATGCATAAGCAGTTCTTAAATATGTGTCAGGAACAATGTCTTTCCATAAGGGGCGGACAGATAGATTTATTGGGGGAGCGGTGATGCCCAAAATAAATGCCGTGACCAGAATGGATGTTCGAGTTTCCATGGTGTTGAGTAATAAAATTAAGCAAGAGTACAAAGGAACTAAAATGCGGATAGGCCATTTCTGTCCAAAACGATCCATTACAGATCCCCGAAGGCCTGCAGTTAAAGAGCCAGCCAATGAGTTCAAACCAATGGCAAATCCGGCAATAGCTACAGAGCCCGTCTCCTGCTCTGCTTTAAAGAAGATGCCAAGACCGATCATGCCGTAGGCCAAGCGCGCTGGAAATGCGCTGATGCCAAGGCGAATGACCTGAGGGAAAGCCATTAACTCTTTATACCTATGCATAACAAGTGTCAGTCTATCTTTCACGCTCAAAAAAGTGAGTGGATTTGCCCATATGAGCGCGCAAACCGTACCCTTGCCCTTCAGCCGCGAAAGCGGGAACTACTACTTTCTATCCCTACGGAGCACAATTGTCTACACCACAAATTGCAGTAAATGACATCGGATCAGCTGAAGATTTTCTAGCAGCGATCGAAGGCACAATC
>JBEINN010000090.1:0-4271 GCA_040378115.1 Candidatus Planktophila sp.
AGTTCAAGGATGGCCAAACTGCAGCAACTTTGGGATTAGATGGAACCGAAGTATTTTCGATTTCCGGAATTACTGCCCTTAATGATGGGGGAGTTCCAAAGGAGCTAACCGTTACCGCCGGCGATAAGAAATTTACTGCAAAGGTTCGTATCGATACACCAGGTGAGGCCGACTACTACCGTCATGGCGGAATCATGCAATACGTCCTTCGTTCATTGTTGGCTGAGTAACTTCTTACTCTCTCACGATGAAAATCAATATCCAGTCACCAGACCAACTTCGGGTAATGAGCCCTGAAGATTTGATCAAACTGGCTGCCGATATTCGTGAATTCCTTATCGAGAAAGTATCTCGTACAGGGGGACACCTTGGCCCGAATCTTGGTGTTGTCGAGTTAACCATTGCCATCCATAGAGTTTTTCAATCTCCACGAGACATTGTTCTCTTTGATACTGGACACCAGTCGTATGTGCACAAAATACTTACAGGTCGAGCAGATCAGTTTGATCTTTTGCGCCAACGTGATGGAATTTCGGGTTACCCAAATCGGCGTGAAAGCGATCACGATGTAATTGAAAATTCTCATGCATCAACGGCCTTATCGTGGGCAGACGGAGTCTCTCGAGGCTTTTCATTAACTGGCCAACCTGATCGTCATGTGGTGGCAGTGGTTGGAGATGGCGCTTTAACCGGTGGAATGTCTTGGGAAGCGCTTAACAATCTCTCGCCAGAATCAGATAGAAATTTAGTCATTGTTGTAAACGATAATGAACGCTCGTATTCGCCAACAATTGGTGGATTAGCTACTTATTTAACAACGCTACGCGCCAGCAAAGAGTACGAGCGCATTTTGAGCCGGGGCAAGAGAATGCTGCACAACACACCATTTGTTGGAAAATACATTTACGGCACCCTGCATGGAATCAAGAAGGGCATGAAAGACATGCTCGCACCACAGGGCATGTTTGAAGATCTTGGCTTTAAATACTTAGGTCCAATTAATGGCCACGATATCGAGGCCATGGAGAAAACTTTGCAGATGGCCAAGGAGTTTGGTTCGCCGGTAATTGTTCATGCAATTACTGAAAAGGGTCGCGGCTACAAGCCAGCACTCGATGACATGGCAGAAAAGTTCCATGCAGTTGGAATTGTCGATCCCGTTACAGGTAAACCGCTGAAGGCATCAGCTACTTCGTGGACCAATGTATTTTCCGAAGAGATAACACAAATCGGTCGAGAAAATCCTAAAGTTGTCGCAATCACTGCAGCGATGCTTGGACCGACTGGCTTAGATAAGTTTGCACAGAGTTTTCCTGACAGAACTATTGATGTTGGAATTGCAGAACAACATGCGGTAACAAGTGCGGCAGGCCTTGCCTATGCAGGTGTGCATCCCGTAATTGCAATCTATTCAACTTTCTTAAATCGCGCCTTTGATCAATTGTTGCTAGATGTTGCTTTGCACAACGCGGGAGTTACATTTGTTTTAGACCGTTCTGGAATCACAGGCGATGACGGCCCGTCTCACCACGGAATTTGGGATCTCGCCCTCACCGGCATAGTTCCTCATATGCATGTTGGTGCACCACGAGATGGCGCACGCGTAAAGGAATTGTTACGTCAGTGCATAGCTATCGATAATGCACCATCGATGATCCGTTTTCCAAAGGGTGCAATCCCTGCAGATATCCCGGCGTTAGATCGCATAGACGGCATAGATATCTTGCATCGCGGAGATACCAACCAAGTTCTTGTGATCAGCATTGGATCTATGGCTGCAATGGCGTTAGAGGTCGTTCAACTGGCACACAAGGAATCAATCGAAGTAACTGTGATTGATCCATTGTGGGTTAAGCCAATGTCCTCGAATGTGATTGCGCTGTGCGCCAAATACTCCACAGTCGTTGTAATGGAGGATGGAATTAAGCATGCAGGAATCGCCAGCACAATTTCTGAAAGTTTACGAGAGGCAGGCATTTCATGCTCCGTGCATTCAATTGGCGTGCCACTTGAATTCATTGAGCATTCAAAGCGCAACGAAATTTTGGATGATCTAAAAATCACTCCTGCTGCAATTGTGCAGCAGATCGCAGGGTGGATTTCCTAGGTTTATGGAAGGGAAGCAACTCCCTTTTCATGGAAACGCTTGCCTGTCACAGATTCGCTAATTCCTTCACGATCCAAGTACGGCAATATTCCACCCAAGTGCATTGGCCATCCAGCGCCCATCAACATACACAGATCAATCTCTGCCGGAGTTGTAACAACGCCTTCATCTAGCATCATGCGAGCTTCTTCAGCTAACGCCTTCAGCGCG
This sequence comes from Candidatus Planktophila sp., assembly GCA_040378115.1. Taxonomy (GTDB): domain Bacteria; phylum Actinomycetota; class Actinomycetes; order Nanopelagicales; family Nanopelagicaceae; genus Planktophila. The sequence goes on from JBEINN010000090.1 coordinate 2,318, forward strand.
CGTGAACGAACCTGTTCTGCTGTCGATGGAGTTGTTCCCTTTTCAATCAATGCCAGGGCTGCAGGGTTGGCACCTACCGCACCATCTTCACCCTTGACGTAGAAATTACGAACTCCCTCTTTCACCATACGTTGCATAGTTGGTGAGATTCGGTAGCGAGGTCCTAGATTGTTATGCAAAGTTTCTGATACGTGTAGCGCAACACCTGGACCAACTAAATCTAGCAATTGGAAGGGAGACATTGGGAAACCGATCTCCATCATTGCAGCATCTGCAACTTCAGGTGATGTTCCCTCATCAACGGCATCGGTGACTTCACCCATGAAACGAGTCAGTAGTCGGTTCACAACAAAGCCCGGAGCATCCTTACAAATGATCATGGTCTTCTTGAGTTCTTTTCCAACTGCAATTGCCGTCGCGGTTGTTGCATCATCGGTTGTTGATGTGCGAGCAACTTCAAGCAATGGCATGACTGCCACAGGATTAAAGAAGTGGAAACCAACTACTCGCTCCGGATTCTTCAAACCTTCAGTCATGCGCTCAACTGATAGAGAAGATGTATTTGTCGCTAGTACGCACTCGGCAGAGACAATACTTTCTAACTTCTTGAATAGCTCTTGCTTAAGGGAAAGCTCCTCGAAAATTGCCTCGATAATGAAGTCACAACCGGCAAATACTGATTGGTCGGCAGAGCCTGAAACCAGCGAAGCTAAGCGGCCAGCTGATTCTGGGCTCATGCGCTTCTTTTCAACAAGTTTAGCGAGCTCATTTTTTACCCAAGCCACACCCTTGTCGGCGCGCTCTTGATCGATATCTGTCATTACGACAGGACACTTTAGGTTTCGTACTAAAAGCAGAGCCAACTGTGATGCCATTAAACCTGCACCAACAACACCAACTTTGGTTACCTTGCGAGCAAGGGCTGGTTTTGGGGCACCTTCAACCTTTTTGCGCTTCTTCTGGATCAGATTAAATGCATACAAAGAAGAACGAAGTGGGTCAGACATAGTTAAATCAGCAAGGACTTGATCTTCAGCATCAAAACCTTCACCCAATGTGTTGTTCTTAGCAGCAGCGATTAGTTCTAGCGCCTTCATCGGAGATGCAATTGTTGCTCCGCCATACTTCTTAAGAGCAGCAGCCTTACCGGTTGCAAGTGCGCTTTCCCATGCTGGATCTTTGCTGTAATCGGCACGTTCGATCTTTGTTGTTCCATTAAGGATTCCAACTGCAAAACCGATAGAACGTTCGATGAAATCTGCTGGGTCAAATACTGAATCAACCACTCCGAGCTTGAGTGCATCCTTAGCTTTCATCATCGTGTTGTTGTTCAGTGCGTTAAGCATGATGACTTGTACGGCCCGCTCTGGTCCAATTAACTTCGGCAAAATTGTTGCTCCGCCCCAACCTGGAACAAGTCCGAGGAAAACTTCTGGCAAAGCGGTAAAGGCTGTTGATGCCAAGGTGCGGTAGTGGCAATGCAGACCGACTTCTAGACCTCCGCCAAGTGCTAAACCATTGATGAAGGCAAAGGTAGGAATCTTTGACTCTCCAAGGCGACGGAAAACATCATGTCCTAACTTTCCAATTGCAAGTGATTGACTGCGATCATTTAAGAATGAAAGCGCAGAAAGATCAGCACCCGCAGCAAAAATAAATGGCTTGCCTGTAATTGCAATCGCTGCAGGGTTGCGACCAATCGCATCAGTGATTGCTGCATCAAGAGCCATGACCGATTGCGCACCAAAGGTATTTGGACGGTTGTGATCTAGTCCGTTATCTAATGTAATGAGCGCCATGGTGCCTTTACCGCCAAAGGCTGAAAGGTCTACATCTCGAACTAATGCATTGGTAACAACCTCTTCGGGTGCTCCAGCTGGAAGAGTGATATCTGCGCTCATAATTACTTAGCTCCCTTAAAATTTGGGTTTTCCCAGATAACTGTTCCACCCAT
>JBEINN010000085.1:0-4445 GCA_040378115.1 Candidatus Planktophila sp.
AAGGTGAAGCACTTGAGAAGAAGACAGAAACCGAGGCAGCTCTTGCAGAATTAAAGACCGCACTAGGTGGTTCAAACTACGAGATGATCAAGTCTGCAACTGAGAAGGTTGCAACTGTTAGCCAAGCACTTGGTGCAGCGTTGTACGCAGCTGGTGCAGCTGAAGGAGAAGCAACACCTGCAGAAGATGGTGTTGAAGACGCTGAGGTCATTGAAGAAGAGAAGGAGGCATAAAAATGCCGACTGAGGAAATTGGTCTTGATTGATGACAACAGAGGATGAAGCAACGCTGGAAGCAACAGATATCGTGGACGCGCCGGGTCAGGAAACTGACCCGGTTGCAACACTTACTGCGGACTTGCAGCGCCTACAAGCAGAGTATGCAAATTACCGAAAGCGTGTAGAACGTGATCGGGCAGTTGCACATGAAATCGCAGTGGGTGCAGTTCTTACCGAGCTATTATCGCTACTTGATGATGTTGATCGCGCAGAACAACATGGCGAGCTAACTGGTGGCTTTAAAGCAGTGGCAGACCAGCTAAATTCAATAACTTCACGCATTGGCCTTGAAAAGTACGGCACCGCCGGGGAAGCTTTTGATCCACAGATTCATGAGGCACTAATGCACGATGAATCTGCAGATGTAGCTGTAGCGACAGCTTCAAAGATTTTGCAATCAGGTTACAAGTACAAAGAGCGCATCTTGCGCCCAGCTCGTGTGGCTGTAACTGATCCAGCAGCGGGAGAATAATTCAAAATGGCAGCTAAAGATCTATATGAAAAGGATTTTTACAAAGTCCTGGGCATAGATAAGAAGGCTGCTGCCGATGAGATTAAAAAAAGATATCGCGCTTTAGCACGCGATCTACACCCAGATAAAACAAAGGGTGATGTAGCTAAAGAGGAAGAGTTCAAAGCTGTATCTGAAGCCTATGAAATTTTGTCTGATCCAAAAAAGCGCGCCGAATATGATGAAGCACGTTCACTCTTTGCAAGAGGTGGATTTCGCGCTCCACAAGGCGGCGGTGACTTTGGAGACATCTTCGGAGGTGGAAACCCACAAGACATTTTCGCTAATTTGTTTGGTGCTGCCGCTGGTCGTCGTGGGCCACGCAAAGGTCAAGATTTACAAACAGAGGCAACGATTTCATTTCGCGAATCAGTTTTTGGAACAACACTTGACCTTCGCTTAGGAATGGATCGCGGACAGTCACAAAACATTTCAGCACGTGTTCCGGCCGGAGTTAACGATGGCGCAAAGATTCGCATGAAAGGTAAAGGATCACCTGGTGAAGCAGGTCCTGGTGATCTATTTATTCAACTGCATGTAAAGCCGCATCCAATCTTTGGTCGCAAAGGTGAAAATCTGACACTAACTTTGCCAGTTACCTTTGCCGAAGCTGCATTAGGTGCTGACATTAAAGTTCCAACTTTGTCAGATGATTATGTAACTGTTCGCATTGCACCTGGAACACCAACCGGTCGCACACTGCGCGTAAAGGGCCGAGGGGTCACAAAAGGCAGTACTACAGGCGACTTATTGGTCACCGTCGAAGTACAGGTCCCACAACGCGTTGACGGTAAAGCACTTGATGCGCTGAAGAAATTTGCCGAAGAAACAGCGACCGAAGATGTTCGGGTCGACTTTGTGAATAAGGCAAAAATATGAGCGATGTAGAAAAAAACCAACAGCCAGATGATGATGCTGGTGTTTACGTTATTTCAGTTGCCGCTGAAATTTCAGGAATGCATCCTCAGACACTTCGGCATTACGACAAGTTAGGTTTAGTTTCACCTTCACGCACCGAAGGGCGCAACCGCAGATATTCGCTGCGAGACATCGCTTTGCTGCGCACAGTACAAAAACTTGTTGGTGAAGGAATCAACCATGTCGGTATCAAGCGAATCATCGAACTGGAATCCGCAATGGCAAATATGGCGGTTGAAGTTGCACAGTTGAGAATCGAAGTAAATGCATTGCTAGAGCAAAACCCACCAAAAGGTTTAGCCACCCGCCGCAAAGGCGAAGTTATTGTCTACCGAGAAGACAATTAATTACACGAAGTTAATCCGGCCTGACCATTTACCAAGCGTTGGTTCCACCGGTGATTTCAGAATCTTCTCAATCACTGTTGCATAGACATCACGGAAATCAGTTGTGACCGCTAAATCATTTTTGTACAAATTCTGCAGCGATGGTTGTTCTCCGTAGAATCCACCCTTTACCGCATTACCGATCATAAACATCGGACCAGAAGTTCCGTGATCTGTTCCTTGTGATCCATTACCGATGACACGACGCCCGAATTCGCTATAAACCATTACAGTGACATCGTTGCTACGAGTAGTTGATTTCAATTGCCCCATAAAACGAGTAAGTGAATCAGAAACAACACCCAATAAAGCAGCTTGCGCATTTGCCTCATTAGCGTGGGTATCAAAACCACCTAGCGAAACTGACCACACCTTTGTTGGCGATCCAGCAGCAATTAGTTTTGCAACTACATCTAACTGCTGCGCCAAATTGCTATCTCCGCCAGCGTTTCCGCCATTAGTTGTTGGTAGATCTGGATCAACAGGTGCAGGGGCTTTTAACACCGGCTGAACATTGTCAGAAACGCTAAACAAATTACGCATCGAAGTTGCAGCCGCAGCCATCAACTTGGAATCCTTGTTAGAAACTTTTGATAACTGCATGCATTGGTTTGCCAGCGTTCCTTTAGGAATAACTAATCCACCCAATGGCAAAGCTGAACCCGAACGCTTTGCACCTGCAAGCATTGGTGGCAAGACAGAACCTAATGAGATCGCGAGCATGGGATCAGAACTTTGAGTATCAATCCAACGGCCCAACCATCCGGTGTTAATGTGTTTTGCAGGAGATGCGGTCTGCCACTTTGCCATAGATGAAAAGTGTGAATGATCTGGATTTGGATAACCAACACCACGAACAATCGCAACCTTCTTTTGATCCCACAAACCCTTAAGACCCTTCATCGCAGGGTTTAAAGCAAGCTCAGCATCAAGTGGTAAAACTTGATCAGCTTTGTATGAAATGTCAGGACGAGATGAGTAATAAATCGGATCTGTGTAAGGAATAACAGTGTTCAAACCATCATTACCACCATACAAAGTAACGACAACCAAGATTGGGGTGTTTGCCGGCAATGGTCGATCAATCGCGGCTTGTGCAATCTGATCGATACTGAGCAATGGGGCTGCTGCACCAACTGCAACCGCACCTGAGGTTAGCTTAAGAAACTTTCTTCTGGTTACTGTATCCATCGTCGTCTCCTATGCACTCACTAAGTATTCAGGGCTACATAAAGCAAGTAATGCAAACTGTGCTGGATCTGCCTGAGAATCACGCAAAGCATTCTTTGTGCGTGGGCTCCATTCAGCAACACCAAGCCAATCAGCACTCTGCAGCATGCGTTGTGCAGGTGATAAAGATTTCAGAACTTTTAACTCACTTTGCTTAATTAACCAAGTGGCAAAAGAGAGCCGATATTGGGCTGTCGCAGATGAAAGCCACGCTTCACCAGCCGGCCAACCACCCACATTTGGTGGAGAAAACGGTACTTGGCCAAGCTTATCTAAGAAGTTAATCATTTGTGCTGGTGTCTTTAATGCGGATGGAGTTAACTCCAAAGCTCGGCAAGCAGAGATAAACCATTCAACTGGTGACTTCACCATCGCATATTTTTCATCACGCATTGCAGGATCACTTGCCATTGCAGCAACTGCAGCTGAAATATCTCGTGAAGCAAATGCATTCGTCGCCGTAAAACTTGCTGGCATGTCTTCAGTACTTGATACAAATCGATACCACAAACGCTCAGCTACAAATTTTGCACTGTCATCACGTGCCACCAAGAAATCAGCTAATGAATCACCAGTAAAGACCCCGGTGGTTCCAAGTAATGTAACTGGATTCTTGTCACGACGGCTTTGATTAACAGTCACAACTCCATTACTGCGAACAACTTGATACCCAGTTAATACACGAGAAATAGCTTTAACATCATCTTCGGAATATCGACCAACACCTAAAGTGAAGAGCTCCATTAACTCGCGACCCAAGTTTTCATTTGGTGCCTTTAATGTGTTGTCCTGACCGTCTAACCAAAACTGCAACGCACCATCATTGATCATGGCCTTTGTCATTGTTGCAAAGTTTCCAAGACATGTTGCACGCAAAGTCTTATTCTGCTTAAACATCGGCAAGGGATAATTCAATTTTTCAACTGATGTTGCCCAATGACCGTGCCAGAACCAGGTCATGCGCTCTGTTAAACCATTGTCACTCGCTGCCATGCGATCTAGCCACCAGACAAGCATTTGCTGACTTTGGTAACGCATCGCAATTGCAAAGGGAACAATCTCTTTTGTATTTGGCTTAGGACGTGGACCCAAATCGGTGATCTCTGGTTCAACAACTTTGGC
>JBEINN010000025.1:0-8284 GCA_040378115.1 Candidatus Planktophila sp.
TGCAGTTGCAGCGACTTCGCCACGAGCTTGAAAAATTGGCTTGCCGCTCTCAAGCGCTTCGATACGGGCAAGAATTTCGAGGTCACGTTATATGAACTCTGCTATTTTGCGTAGTGCACGAGCGCGGATAGCGCCACTTGTCCGTGGCCATGATCCTTTATCGAAAGCTTTCCGGGCTACCGAAATTGCAAGATCAACATCGCCAACATCGCCATTTGGATACGTTCCAACAACCACATCATGACCTGGGCTAATTCGTTCAAAACGCTTACCTGATGATGCCTCAACAGACTTTCCATCGATAGTCATCTTGAAGTCAATTTGCTTAATTTCTGTAGTCATTGATTCACTTTCCCTGGAATTTCGGTGGACGTTTTTCACTGAAGGACTTAATTCCTTCAGCTAGATCTTCTGTTGTAACCGTTAGTGCTCCCCCGATTGCTTCGAGGACTTCAGCATTTGTCTTACTCTCAAAAGCTGACATCAATTGCTTGCCGATTTGTTGTGCTACCGGGGCAACCTTCTCAAGTTGAGCAAGAAGTGTTTTGAGACCGCCATCAAGCTCTGTTGCTGAGTAAAGGTGGTGCAGCAATCCCCATTCAAGTGCAATCTTTGCGTCGATTACTTGACCGCTGAGGACGAGATACTTTGTGCGAGAAACTCCTATTGCATCAACGAGTCGACCCGTCCCACCCCATCCTGGAAGCGTTCCAATTCCAACTTCTGGTAAACCTATGCGAGCGGTATCTACGGCTATCTTGAAATCACATGCAAGTACGAGTTCAAGTCCTCCACCAAGTGCATCACCATTGATGAGAGCGATCGTGACCTGAGGGAGCTGTGCGAGTCGTCTATAGATGCGGTGACCTGAAGGAATCCAATTTCTGCGGGCAGAATCGCGATCGTGTGAAGCAAAACTCTTGAGATCGGCTCCGGTGCTAAAGGCCTTATCGCCCGCACCAGTTACGACCACAAACCGAACATCACTATTTGTTTCAAGGGTTGCGCAAATCAAATCCAGCCCCGTCATCATTTCTGGAGTGATGCTATTTCGTTTCTCTGGACGATTTAAAGTAATCGTCGCAATATTTTCAGAGATTGTTAGATTCACCTGAGTGCTCATACCAATACCTCTGGATTCACAAATACGGAAGAGTTAGTTATCTTCAAGTCTTCAGCGACGATGAGAGATATCTCGGATTTATCGAGGATGTCTTTCTGCAGGTCTACACCTGGTGCAATCTCGATAACTGTCAGTCCTTCTTTTCGAAGTTCAATAACACATCGCTCTGTGATGTAGTAAACCTTTTGACCATTCTTTAGCGCTCGTTGTCCACTAAAAGTAATCTGAGAAACCCGTGGAACGAACTTTGCAATCGAGCCATCACTCTTGATGTTGAGGCCGTTAGTAGATATTTCAATATCCTTTTTTCCGGCCGTGAAGTAGCCGCTAAAAATAATAAATGGTGCACTTGAGACGATATCGGCAAACCCGCCTACTCCCGCTGTTACATGGGTGCGCCCTGGCAGATCAGAAACGTTTACATTTCCATGAACATCTACCTCCAGGAAACTAAGCATTGCTGCATTGAAACCTCCACCTTGCAAAAGAGTGAATTGATCACTGCTCTGCATCAGTGCATCAGGGTTATGTGCGCAACCAAAAGCAAACCCTGTTACAGGGGTTCCACCAACAGCGCCCTGCTCAATTACCCAAGTGACATCAAGGTGGTTCGATTTCTCGGCTAGAACGCGAGGAACTACAGCAGATATGCCAAAGCCTAGATTTACGATCCAGCCCTCTTCAAGTTCCTGAGCTGCTCGGCGAGCAATTATTGTTTCAAGTGAATACTCGAGTGCTTCCTCTTCACCGCCACCTTCGTATTTTTCACCAGAAAGTGATGGTTCGTACTTTGTCATTGTTGTCTGCATTTGTTCTGCATCAATGACAATCGCATCAACCAGAATTCCTGGGACTCGTACATGTTTTGGATCTAAAGTTCCTACTGCAACGACGCGCTTCACCTGCGCAATGACGATTCCGCCATGGTTATGAACTGCATACGCCTGATCGAGTGCTCCAAGTGGGGAGGCCTCGTGCTCATATGTGAGGTTGCCGTGCTCATCCGCAGTGGTAGCACGGATAATTGCAACATCGGGCGTCAAGCCAGGGTAGAAGAGCCACTCTTGACCTTGAAATTCTTCGACCTTAACAAAATCCTTAGGTGTCTTTTTGTTGAGAGCTCCACCTGAAATTCGAGGATCGATAAATGTATCCATTCCAACTTTGCTAAAAACGCCTGGCTGTCTAGATGCTCCGGCTCGATGCATTTGGAAAATCACACCGCTAGGAAGGTTGTAAGCATCAATCTCTTCATTGGCAATCATTTGACGAATGAGAGGAGGTTCGAACGATGAAGGGCCGCTTGGATAAGAACCCGCGATGATCTTCGAAAGCAAACCTTTCTTTGAAATATGATCAATGCCCTTAACTCCGTACATATCTCCTGCTGCAATCGGGCTTATCACTGAGATATTTTTTGGAGATGACTCTTTATCGAATCTCTCTCCAATAGCCTTAAGTACAAAGTCCGGGCACCCAAGAGCAGAGGATGAGGAGACAGTTACTACCGCTCCATCCTCAATCAGTTTTGCTGCAGATTCTCCGCTCAAAACTGGGACCTTTAGTCCAGCTCTTGAAGTCACAGATTTGGTCATCGCATTGCACCACTTACTAAAGCCTCAACGCTAATAGTTTTCTTCTGCTTAACAGATTCAAGAATTGCAACCGCTCCAGCGAGAGAGGCAATTCCATCTCTGCCATCAGCGGCAGGTGCACCAGATCCACTTGCTGCGGCTTCAAACTTTCGCAGCGAGTAAATGTAAAGATTTTCGCGATCATCAGGTTCGATAATTTCATCACCAGAGGCTGTGCGTAGTCGGATTTCTCCGACTGGATCCTGCCCCATAACTCCAGTAGCGATGATGCTTCCAGCGCTGCCGTTAATCTCAAATGATGTGACTCCATGAGGGACTACAAATGACTCATGCGTAGACACCAAAACGCCATTGTTCATGCGGAACAGGCACATTGAAGTGTCTTCGATACCGTTTTGGCCAAGAGATTGCGTAGATACAAGAGCTGTTGCTTCAGATACTTCAGCCCCGAGAGCGGCACGAATTGTGTCGACGTCGTGAACCACGATGTCGAAGACAACCCCAGCGCCTTTGGCTGCAGAATCTAAACGCCACCCGCGAAGACGTTCTGGAAGTGATACCGCATGATTAATTCGAGCAGAAAAGACAGTTCCAATTTGTCCTGAAGAAATAATGTCGCGAATTTTGCGATGGGTGCCAGAACAACGAAGGTGATGGTTTGTCGCAAAAACCACGCCGCATTCAGCAGCAATATCAACCATGTTTTTAGCAGTTGCAATATCCATTGCAAGAGGCTTCTCGCATAAAACATGCTTCTTGGCCCGCGCTGCAGCTATGGCTTGCTCTGCATGAAGCTCATTCGTTGTACTTACATAAACAGCATCAACTGGCCAGTTCACTGCCTCATTAAGGTCTGTCGTGAAGTTGGGAATTCCATTATCCGCGGCATAGCTCTTTGCCCGATCAGAATTTGAACTCATTACACCGTAAACCTCGTGACCTAGCTCGCGCATAGCTGGGATTAGTCGTGTTGCCGCAATATCACTGGCGCCGATAAGTGACCACTTCATGATGCAACCTTCTTTCCTGGAGTACATCCACAACTTTCGCGAATGATGAGTTTATTTTTTAAGTAGACAGCCTTCTTAACTTTTGATTCCCCTGCAACCAACTTCAGTAGTGACTCCGCAGCCATACGCCCAAGCTCAGAAACATTAACTTCAATGGTTGTTAATGCTGGAGATTCAAAACGAGAAGATTCAATATCATCGATACCGATAACGGATAAATCTTGACCAACTTTGTACTTGCTATCTCGAAATGCTGCCAGAATTCCTGAAGCGACAATATCGTTGTAAGCGAGAATTCCCACATTATTGATTCCATTTGAGATCAATTCCTTTGCAGCATCAAATCCTGCTTGGCGAGTCACCGAATCACCAATGACAGTAAAATTTGCTCCAGCAATTTTAGTTTCCTGCATTGCTTTAGTAATGCCCTCAACACGTTCTTCGTGCGCTGGAGTTCCTACTCGTCCACCTACGAGAAAAATATTCTTTCGTTTGTGTGCCAGAAGGTGGCGAACAGCTTCGTGGGCTCCAGCTGACGTATCAGAACCAATGTAATGGAGGTTCGCGTTCATTACGCGACGTGTGAGGATAATTGTTGGAATATTCAAAGTTAGAATGCGCGAAATTTCTTTCGCTGAGGTGCCATAGGCTGGAACAATAATCATTCCATCTACTCTGGATTCGAGCATTGAATTAATTAGTCGTTCTTGAGCAACAAGATCTTCAGAATGCTGACCAAGAAGAACAGTCTTTGACTCTGTGCCAAGAAATTGTTCAACCCCATCAGTTAGCTCAGCGAAGAATGGGTTGCTGACGCTGCTAACAATAAATCCAAGATTTCCAGTTTGTCTGCTGCGAAGACTTGCAGCCGCTCGGTTATAAACATATCCAAGTCTTTGTGCAGACTCTTGAACCTTTTTTCGAGTTGCTTCTGCAACTAGAGGGCTGCCTTGCATCACAAAGGAGACGGTCGACTTTGAGACACCCGCATTGGTCGCGATATCTTGAAGGGTGATTGCATTACCCATGAGCCTGGCACCCCTCCCTTTTTGTATCGATACAAAAAATTCAATGCCATGAATAAACCACACTCAGATGGGTCCTGGGAAGAGGACTAGGTGATTGTTATCAAATCGTTATCGCCCAGATCTCACGCTCGAGAGATCTTATTTGGGTCGGGATTCGCCCCAAATTCTTGATTTACTGTTTGGCACCCAAAACTCTACTTGAGCCTAAAGCCATCAAAATGGCGAGCGCCGCCGGGAGCAGCATCGCCCACCGTAGTCCCGCCACATCTCCCAACAATCCCAAGGTTGGTGGGCCGACTAGAAAGCCGAAGTAGGCGATTCCCGAAACTATAGCTACCCCTTCAGATGCGGCAATTTTGCCCTCAAATCTATTCTTTGCGATCTCACCTGCCTGAGAAAACATCATTGGGATAACGGTCGATAGTCCTATACCGGTAAGCAGCCACGCAAAAATAACTCCACCAATTCCACCAACAATCAATCCGCTGCATAAGCCAATACCGGCAATCATTCCACCGGCAACAATCAATCTGAGGGGACCGAACTTGGTGGCAAGGTGATCCCCAAATAAGCGCCCAATCACCATTGCCGCAGAGAAACATATATACGGAAGCGTGGAGAGGAAAGGTGATGCATTAAATGTATCCCGAGCAAGGATCGCTCCCCAATCCCCAGCTGCACCTTCCCCGACAGCAGCGCATGCCCCCAGAAGTCCAACGACTAAAAATACCTTCGGCTTTTCAATCTTCCTTTTTCCTTCAACTTCATGCTTATCCAAATCAGCAGACAAAAACATTTTTCGGACCAGGAAGTTCGAAGACCAAATGAGAAAAGTTAGAAGACTGCACTGCTGCATGATGGTCACATTTTGCTGAGCCAAAATGCCTCCGATGACACCCCCAGATAAAGTGCCCACAGAGAACATCGCATGGAAGTTGCTCATATAACGCCTTTTAGCTTCGTTCTCCAAAACAATCGCGTGAGCATTCATCGCGACATCTTGAGTTGAAAGGCAAATTCCGAAAACGATAAATGCGGCGCAAAGTATTGGGAAGTTAATAACAGGGCCTACTCCCAAAAGCGAAAACCCCAGAGCATAAGTTGCCCAATACACCACGGTTGCGCTTCCACTTTTTGCAGATTGTCGGCCAGAGTAAGCAATTCCAATGAGCACCCCTAGGGCTATGCACAAGAGCGCAAAACCCAGCGCACTGTTTGAGACCCCTAGTTCTTCCTTGAAGTCTGGAATACGAGCGTAGAAAGCACCAACCGTTGCACCATTTGTTACAAAGGCTGTTGTAATTGCAATCCGGGCGCGCGAATGAATACCGAGCGTTCTCATTACACGAGTATAAACATGAGAGATGCTTTAAGTGTGATTAAAGAAGAGTCGCCCTATAAGCCAGAAATTTGGAAAGGGCCCCGATCTCTCGAGGCCCTCCCATGCATATCTGCTGAAACTCTTTAGACCATTACCAATAGATCGAGCTACAACAGTTAAGACTGTGGTGGAGGCGACGGGATTTGAACCCGCTCCAGATGCTTGGTAAACAACTAGGCTGCCAATTACAACACGCCCCCATCACGAGGGTGAAGTTACGCAGTATGGATTAGTCGTAATCAAAGCGAACAAGCATCTGTGGATAAAAAGTATTGGAAAGCAAATGGGACTTGGCATTTAACCAAGTCCCAATTACTACCAAGCATCTGAGCCTTAAGTATGGCACAAAACAAAAACGCTTTAAAGCAAAAAGGACTTGGGCATTAACCAAGTCCTAATTACTACCAAACCCGAAGTGCAAATAAATTATGGCATAAGCACTTGCTTACTCGCAGTAACCATTTTGTGAAGAAGAGTCGCCCTATAAGCCGGGGACGACATTGTTATGCTTGAGGTCACGCTCAAAAAATGTAATTGCCCTCAAATTTGCCCCCAAACATTTGTAAGTGTTTATAAACGATCAGATATCCCGTTCTCGCCAGGCCAAGATCATCGATGGTAAAGCGGCACATAAGAACATCATTGAAATTATTAAATAGCTGCCATCATTGCCTTCAGGCTGAAACAGCTTTACTTCAGGCCCTATGTTCATTAGAAGCAAAAGCACTAGAACTATGTATCCAAATCCATAATATGCATATCTAAATGAAGTATCTCGAATCTTTATCTGACGCTCATCTAGAAGCTCATCAGGTGCATCCGCTATCCCTCGAACGCTAATTCGTAGAAACAGATAACCCAGTAGTACGGCAAAAATAGCGAAGATGGCGGTAACGCTGTAAATCACTACTGAAGTTCCGTCAGATAGATCCAAATTGGTTTTTAAAGTTGGCCAATAACTTCCTGCCGCAACAAGAGCAGTTCCCAGAGCCATTAAAACGACAAGAATTCTTCGATTTCTTTGAGACCGTAACCATCTGTACTTTGAGTTCTCATCGGTCAGTAAGGATTTAACTCCCTTTTCCGTAACGCCCTCAAACCAATAAATCTTGTTCTTTTTTGACATCCTTACTTACCTTTCTTCAGTGGGGTTAGCGAAAAGAGTTCTGAAACTTCTTTGTTAAGTGATTTAGCAATACGCAAGGCAAGAACCAGCGAAGGGCTGTATTCCTCACGCTCCAAGTAGCCGATGGTTTGGTAATGCACGCCAGCCTTATCGGCAAGATCCTGCCTAGATAGCCCTAAGGCAACACGTGCTTCTTCGATGCGGTTATAGACCGGCTCTTCAGGGTTGCGACTCATAAGAAATAGCATATATGCTATGTAGCATTAATACAACAGCCAAGAAAGGTGTCTGCCCCAAAATGAAGACAAGTATTCAAACCGCTGTCTCTATGTCCACCATGAAAGGTCTAACCAAGGTGATGGCGGCGATTGGGGATCCAATTGGAAGGCTGGAAACCACTCCAGATCTAGCTGAATTCTCTGCAGGGCTTAGAGAAAAGAGTGTCCAGAAAAGTCGTATAGGCGTTCTGATAAGTGCAGATTATGAGATCTGTGCCGAGGTTTTGAAATCACCTAATTGGCGCACTGTAGCCGAGCCAGGAAATTTTCTGGAGGAAATCTTTTTGGGTTCTTCGAGCCAAAGCTCTGAGAACGTCGACATTTTCTTAGATTCAATCCTCGGGAAAGATGGTGATGAGCACTCTCGAATAAAGAAACTAGTTGTGCCTGCTTTCACACATAGGGCGATGCAATCGTGGAAAGAAACGGCAGATAAAATTGCACACAATTTGGTGCAGCAGCTTCCAAGTGATGGCCAAGTAGATCTTGTATCTGCTTTAGCAAATCCTCTACCCCTGGAAATGATTTGTGAGATTTTAGGCGTTCCGCTGAAAGACCGCGAACTCTTTAACAAATGGGGAAATACTCTTGCAGAGATCGGACTGGATGGCCCCCGAACCGTTGGCCAGGTAAGTGAATTAGAAATAGCATCTAAAGAGTTAACTGATTACATGGCAGAACTTTTGGCTTATCGAAGAAAGCACCCTGAAGATGATTTGCTTACTTCACTTGCAAACTCTGAA
>JBEINN010000037.1:0-7267 GCA_040378115.1 Candidatus Planktophila sp.
CGTAATAGATCGGCGTCGTTAAATAGAAAGACTTAGTCACTGGCTCATCTTATTCGCATCGACCACAGCGGCATAAACGAGGCGTTTTGCTATCCCAAATTCATCAGCAACAGTTGCAATTGCGGCCTTTCGATCCATTCCAGCTACCTCAAATTCACGGACTCTGGCCACCATATCTGCTGCAGTCAACGATGCCGAGTCAGTTGCAGCTCCAGCAATGACGATCGTGATTTCACCCAAAACTTCATTGCTATTGGACCATAATGCTAATTGTCCCAATGTGCCGCGAATTGTTTCTTCATATCGCTTTGTCATTTCGCGACATATCGCACCCTGTCGTTCTGCTCCAAATACATTTACGCAATCTGCTAATGAATCGACAAGTCTGTGTGGTGCTTCAAAGAAAACCATCGTTCGTTCTTCGAAACGAAGTTTTTCAAAAGTTGCAAGACGAGCACCTGCAGAACGTGGTGGAAATCCTTCAAAAGAAAAACGATCAGTTGGTAATCCAGAAAGAGCAACAGCCATTGTGACCGCACTTGGCCCTGGAATGACTGAAACTTCAATACCTTCAGCAATTGCATCTCGCATTAACCGAAAACCTGGATCACTGATTGTTGGCATGCCCGCATCAGAGACAACCAAAACCGTAGCCCCGCTTTTGAGTTCAGCTAATAACTCGCGGCTACGTTCCTCTTCATTACCTTCAAAGAAAGATAGGACGCGAGCGGTAAAAGTGAGTTCGATATCTGCACACAAACGATGGAAGCGGCGTGAATCTTCAGCGGCAATAATTGATGCATTTTCAATCGCGCTCTTAAGTCGGGTGCTTGCATCCCCAGGATTACCCAAAGGAGTTGCAGCCAAGATGAGCGTCATGGCGTAATCCTCTCAGTAATTCAGAGTAAACGCGCTTACTCTTGTCCCATGGCCGCAGCAATCGCTCCGATACTGATCGCAATAGCCTCATTTGCGTTGCGCCTTGTAAATCTTGGATCTACAAAGGGGTACATCTTCGATGAGGTGTACTACGTCGACGGTGCGCGCGATCTACTGAAATACGGCGTAGAAGTCAGTGGAAGTAACCCTGAATTCATTGTTCATCCCCCTGTTGGAAAGTGGCTGATTGGTGGCGGAATAGCCATCTTTGGAGACAACGAATTTGGTTGGCGATTTGCAACTGCACTTATTGGAACGCTACTCATTTTAGTTTTTGCTCGTTTAGTTCATGTGCTCTTTTACTCACCATTATTAACCGGTCTTGGTGCGGCATTAATGGCGATGGATGGATTGCTCTTGGTGCACTCTCGCACAGCATTGCTGGATCTGTTCTTAACATTTTTTGTCTTAATTGCAATTTTGCTGTGGCACAGAGGGCGACATTGGTGGGCTGGTCTTGCATTTGGTTTAGCTCTTGGTTGTAAATGGAGCGCGATCTATTTCATTGTGGCAATTGCTTTAGTGTCGCTGTATCGAATTTTAGTCAACATGGATATTCGTGATTCATTCAAACTGATTGCAAAAAAGTTTGCACAGTATGGTTTGCTTCCAATCGGTGTGTACATGGTGACTTGGGCAGGTTGGTTTTTATCTGATCGCGGTTGGGATAGACAATCTTCTACTAATCCGTTAATCGCTTGGTTGAACTATCACTCTGAGATGCTTAACTTTCACACGGGCTTAACTGAGAATCATCCATACCAAGCAAATCCATGGAGCTGGCTTGTCATGGGTCGACCAACATCTTTCTTTTATGATTCACCCACAGACTGTGGAGCAAAGAGTTGTGCCCGTGAGGTACTAGCTCTTGGCACTCCGCTACTGTGGTGGATCGGAACAATTGCAATTGCTGTTGTGATTGGCTACTGGATTAAATCATTAATCAATCGCACAACTGATTCAGCTACACAGATTGTTTTGCTGGCGATCGTTGCCGGATACCTGCCATGGTTTGCCATGCAGCAGCGCACAATGTTCTCTTTTTACGCCATAATCATTGCGCCATTCATGGTTCTAGCTATCGTTTATTGTGCAAAGTTATTGCTAGATAGTGAGCTAAAACCAGCGGTTTCCCAAAGCATTGTTGGCGGTTTGTTTGCACTTGTACTGCTTTGTTTTATCTATTTCTTACCTTTGTATACCGGTCAAACCATCACATATGACCAGTGGAAAATGCGTATGTGGTTTGAATCGTGGATCTAATTATTCGTTAGCTGCCCGAGCTTGGTTGAGCCGCTCAACCGCTTCATCGGCTAGCTGCTGGTCAAAGATCTCATCACGTGAGGGCGATACCGCGGCAAGTGCTTCACGCTCAAGACGTTCCTGTTCTTCGCTCCATTGTCCTGGAGTCGTCAGATCGATAACGCGCTTTGGTGCAACAGCCTTTGGAGCATTTACATATGTTGGTACCGGAACCTCCGTTGGTTCCCACGCGTTACGAACTGCAGCTGTTCCTTGAGGCAAAATAACTACACCCTTTAGTTCGCGTTCTGACAACGGGATCCAATGTTCAGTACTTTGCTTAGGTTGAACAACTTCTGCAAGATTTGTATTTGAGACACCAGAATTTTGTCGATTGAGCTGTTGTACGCGACGCTTTTGCAATTGTTCGCCGATTACATGTCGTCGAACACTTGCGATGTAAATAAGCAAACTAGATGCTGGAACAAGTGCATAAATAAATGGCATCGTATTCATGGCCCCACCTACAAGTGTCGTAATCAATGTGAATGCAATTAGTAAAAATGTAATTCTGCGTCGAAGCAAAGTTTGGCGATTTTTTGCTTCTTGATCTAGATCAATGTGGATTGCACCACCGCTTGTTGCCGCGTTTGGTGTTTGGTTGGCAACGACTCGAAGTGCACCTTTAAAACGTTCAACTGATTTTCCAGAGAACTCATTGCGGTCATGGATCCAGCGGGGCGCAAAGTATGCGACCCACATTCCAATAATCGCAATGTAGATAAGTCCTGAAGTCATGATGGGTAAATCTAAAGGAAGGGGTGATGTTTTTCTGGGATTTAAGCGCTACTTGATTGCAGAATTTTCCTTAACAAAAGTGATGTGGTCCCGCCAATGTCCATCGATGTGCAGGTAGCGAGGACGTTCGCCTTCAAAAATATATCCCGCTTTTTCGGCGACTCTTCGGGAAGCAGCATTTTCTGGACGCAAATTAATCTCAAGGCGATGCAGTCTTAGCTCATTAAAGCCGTACTGGGTTAGCAGTTCGACCGCCTGTGTGGTGTAGCCACGGTTGGCAAAATTTCGATCGATCCAATACCCGATATGACCGCCGCGCATAGCGCCATACATAACCCCACCTAAAGTGATTTGGCCTATGAGCTGTTTTTGATGCCAGATTGCAAATGAAAAAGAGCGGCCATGTCGTGCTTCGTGATTGAGGATCTTCACCATCTCAAAAAAAGAGGGCAATTCTTTATAACTGTCATCACCAGTAGAGGGAATTGTGGCTTCCCATTGCGAAAGCCAATCTCGATTTTCGACCCGAACCTTATTCCATTGAGTTCGATCCCTAAATCGCAGAGGGCGAAGCGAGACATCGCCAACCTGCAACGAAATCGGCCAAGAGCTGTTCATGAAATTAAATGTAGCGACGCTCGAGAACTACAACGGTAACTTGATCACCAGTTTTTAGCGAAGTGTCACTTTCAGAAACTGCAATGAAGGCATTCGCATCAGAAAGTGTGGATTGTTCATCCTGATTTTCTAGAGGAACAACTGACTTGCCATCTTCGGCCAAAACTGCGCGGATGTATGAGCGAGCACCTTCGTTAGAGGCAATTGGCTTTTCCAGGGAGGCTTTAACTGATGGTCGGTGGATCGTTGCTGCACCAAGCATGGTACGAATCATTGGGCGTACAAAAAGTTCAAATGATATGTATGCAGCGATCGGATCACCAGGAAGGGTGACTACCGGAGTTTTATCAGGTCCGACTGTTCCATAGTTGTGACGGCCACTGGCTTCAATCGCCAAATCCACAGTCGTAATTTCACCCAATGCGGACAAGGTACGTGTAATCAAATCAAATGAATCATCATGGCGCTCACCGCTAATAATGATTAAATCTGCTCGAACTAATTGATCCTCAATAACTTTTTGAAGTTGTTCTTCGTTGTCTGGAATTGAGTGAACCCGATATGCAACTGCGCCGACTTCACGAACTGCCGTTGTTAGCAACCAAGAATTTGTCTCGTACTCATCGCTGGCATTTTTCAACGCCTGCCCTGGTTCAACTAAATCTGGTCCCGCCGATAAAACAACGACACGTGGGTGAGGCCGGGTTGGCAAATGATCGCGACCAATAGATGCAGCTAAGCCAATTTGTGTGGAGCGGATGCGCGTACCTTCACGCAGCACCAATCGATCTCCTGCATAAATATCAGCCGCCAGGGTTGCGCCATGCGCATCGAGCAAAGGCATTTCAAAGGATTCAAGGGGTTTGCAGATAGCTAGAAGAGAGGTGAGAAACTCATCTACCCGAGTGTGTTCTGACATAATCGAACCCTACTTGTTGAATAGTTTGATCTTTGGGATTTCACGGGAGATTTAAATGACAAATCAAAAAGCCATACTGCGGGATCGTGCCCGCCGAGAACGATCTCAGAAGTTCATTTCCTCTAATTTTAATGTCATTTTGAAGGCACCTGAAATTGAGTCAGCTACAACAATTGCTTCATATATCTCTTACGAATACGAGCCAAGTACCGTCGAGATTAATGATGCCTTACTGAGAAGCGGCAAGGTTGTACTTCTGCCACGAATCAATGGTGATCAATTGGAATGGGTGAGTTGGGATGGAGACCCAGCCAAGTTATTGACCAAGAAAAAGATTTCAGAACCTGTTGGTCCAGCGCTGAGTGATCTAACTCAGATTCAAGCAGTGATTGTTCCGGCCTTAAGAATTGATCAATCAGGATTTAGGTTAGGTCAAGGTGGCGGCTATTACGATCGGGCACTTGCACATATAAAGGCTTGGAAAATTGGATTGGTTTATGCAGGCGAGTTATCAAGTGAGGTCTTGCCACATGAACCACATGACGTCCCACTTGATGCAGCAGCTACACCATCAATTGTTGTTCGCTTTAACCGCTAACAACTAGCTGTTTGGAAGGTTGCGCGCCATTACGATTCGTTGAATTTGATTGGTGCCTTCATAAATTTGAGTTAACTTGGAATCACGCATCATGCGCTCAACTGGGTAATCGCTGACATAGCCATATCCACCAAGAACTTGAATTGCATCTTGGGTTACTTTCATCGCCATATCGCTGGCTAAACACTTACTTGCTGCCGAGAAGAAAGTTAAATCCTTCTCGTTATTCTCACTCTTTACTGCGGCGGCATATGTAAGAAGACGTGCTGCCTCTATATTCATGGCCATATCTGCAAGCATGAATTGGATCGCCTGGAAATCAAAGATTGGCTTACCGAATTGTTGGCGCTCATGCGCATACTTTGTTGCAACATCAAATGCACCTTGCGCTAATCCAATTGCTTGTGCAGCGATCGTGATACGCGTGTGATCCAAAGTAGCCATCGCTAAAGCGAATCCTTGGCCAACTTCACTGATGCGACGGTCATCGCTTAGTTGAACATTGTCGAAATAAACTTCGCGAGTAGGAGATCCGCGCATACCCATTTTCTTTTCAGGTGCACCAAAAGAGACTCCTGGATCTGATTTTTCAACAACGAAGGCGGTCATTCCCTTTGTTCTAAGGGTTGGATCACCTTGTGCGATTACTGAATAAAACTCAGATTCACCAGCGTTGGTGATCCACTTCTTGCTTCCATTAAGAACCCAACCATCGCCAGAACGTTCTACTTTTGTTCGAAGTGCTGCTGCATCAGATCCGGCCTCTGATTCAGATAAGCAGTATGAGAAACCTTCACCTTTAGCTAAACGTGGAAGCCAACGCTTCTTCTGCTCATCATTGCCACCAAGTAGCAAAGGCACTGAACCAAGTTTGTTCACCGCTGGGATGAGTGATGAAGATCCGCACACGCGAGCGACTTCTTCGATAATCAAAACCGCAGCGAGTGCATCTGCACCATCGCCGCCATATTCAGTTGGCACATGTGCTGCATACAAACCATTTTTTACAAGCGCAGCTTTTGCTTCACTAGGGAAACGATGTTCCTCATCGACCGCTTGTGCAAATGGAGCAATCTCTTTTTCAGCAAGCGCGCGAACGCTAGTGCGCAGTTCTTTGTACTCTGCGGGTAAATCAAATACGTTGTCCATTAGGGCTCTTTCCTGTCGCGCTGTGCTAACTCTTGTAAATACTGATTGTAGTTTGCTAAATCATCTGGCTGACCCATAGCCGCTTGGCGAGTGGTATTGCGATCAATTCTCTTAGCCTCGCGCGAATCATCTCGCATCCAGTTGATAAATGTCGCGACCAAAGCGACAAGAATTGGAATCTCCCCCATAGCCCAACCAATTGAACCTCCCAGTTTTTGGTCGGCAAGCGGATCTCCCAGCCACGGGGTTTGTAATGAAGCGTAGAAACCATCGTCAATAAGTGTGGTGGTAGACATCAGCGCAACTGAGAAGAATGCATGAATACTCATGGCTGCAAAGAGAATGACGATTTGAACTAAATGGTGAACTCGTCGTGGATTTGGATCGACACCAATGATGATAAAGAAAAACAAGAAACCAGCGGCCAAGAAATGAAGGCTCATAAACAAATGACCAACATGGCTTTGCATGAGCACCGCAAACAGATCAGTGAAGTACAAGGCAAATAGTGACCCATCAAAAATGGCTAACGCAACTATTGGATTTGTGTAGATAACGCCAATTTTGGAATGCAATGCGGCAAGCAGGGACCCTCTGACTCCGCGTTCATCACTGTTTCTACCTTGAGGCAAAGTACGAAGAGCTAATGTCATTGGCGCACCAAGTACCAAACCAATTGGCGCAATCATTCCCAAAACCATGTGCGACATCATGTGATAAGAGAATGAGAACTGTGCGTACAAACCTAAGCCGCCGCTTGTTGCAAAATCTGTTGCAGTAATTCCTAAAGCAAAAGCTATTGTGCGCCCGACAGGCCATTTGTCCCCGCGTTTAGTCAGAACAACTACACCCTTGATGTACAAAGCAACCATTAAGGTCAAAACACCAATCATTAAAGCATTTGGTTCATAGCTAAATAGGACTCGTGACAAGGTTGGCTCAGGCGGAGTTGGGATTCCAACAATTGAAAGTGCAGGGCTGAACTCTTGGACTCCCGGTCGATC
>JBEINN010000168.1:0-1646 GCA_040378115.1 Candidatus Planktophila sp.
CTGCAAAGCAGATTGAATCTCAACTACAACAGCGTTCATACGAGGGATTCCTTAAGTAATGCGTTTAGTCCTGGTAGGTCCACCAGGTGCTGGCAAGGGAACGCAAGCGCAATTCCTAGCTGCACACTTTTCAATTCCGCACATCTCTACTGGTGATATTTTCCGAGCCAACTTAAAAGCTGGAACAGATTTGGGAAAACAAGCACAAACTTTTATGGACCGTGGCGAATTGGTTCCAGACTCAGTTACAAATGAGATGGTTAAAGATCGTTTGACCCATGATGATGTTGCCAACGGATTTATTCTGGATGGTTTTCCACGCAATGTCGCTCAAGCAGAGGTATTGCGGGCAATCCTTTCCGAAAAGAAGACTCCACTTCAAGCGGTTTTGGAGTTTTCGGCACCAGATGCAGAGATCATTGCTCGCTTGCTACAGCGTGCAGAGATCGAAAAGCGTGTCGACGATAAAGAAGATGTCATCAAGCGCCGTCTAGAAGTTTATGCAGAGCAGACCGCACCAATCATCTCCTTCTATCGCAATGAAGGATTATTGATATCCGTTAGCGCAGTTGGAACTGTTGAAGACATAACAGATAGCGCAATCTCAGCCCTAAGCCGCGTCGCTCAGTAAGTTTTCTCATATGGCTATTCAGGTAAAAACCCTTGACCAACTAAAGACCATGCGTCGTGCGGGTTTAGTTGTAGCTGAAATTCACAAAGCAATTCGTGAAGCGATTAAACCTGGCATGACAACGAGCGCATTAGATACGATCGCAGAAGCGGTCATTAAGCGAAATGGTGCAACCTCAAACTTCAAGGGTTACCACGGTTTCCCAGCAACAATCTGTGTTTCAGTAAATGATGAAATTGTTCACGGAATCCCTGGCGATCGAGTCATCAATGATGGCGATGTTGTGTCAATTGATTGTGGCGCGATAATCGAAGGCTGGCACGGAGATGCAGCATTTTCGATTGGCATAGGCGTTATTGATCCAGAAGATCAAAAGTTGATGGATGTGTGTGAAGAATCAATGTGGCGGGGGATTGCAGCGGGCAAGAACGGTGCAAGACTTTCCGATATTGGTTATGCAATTGAGCAGTACACAAACTCGCAAGGTAAGTATGGAATTTTGCAAGAATACGGTGGCCATGGAATTGGTACAGAAATGCATCAAGAGCCACATGTACTTAACTTTGGTAAAGCAGGCAATGGTCCAGAGATCGTTCCTGGTTTTGTTTTAGCAATTGAGCCCATGATTACCCGTGGTTCCGCCCGTACTAAGGTTTTGGCCGATGATTGGACTGTTGTCTCAATTGATAAGTCGCGTGGGTCACACTTTGAACATACTTATGCAATCCTTCCCGATGGTAAACCCTTTGTATTAACCGCATTTGATGGTGGCAAGGCTGAGCTTGCTCGACTTGGTGTTGTTGTTTCAGACCTACTGTAATTTCAACGATTTTGTTACCTTTTTGATACTAAAAACTCTTACAAATCCCTTCCATAACGACTAGTTTCACTCCATCCCTCACCCTCGGGGGCCGGAAAATATGGAGAACTCATCGATGAGAAAGACCTCTTTTATCCGCCTAGCTATTGCGGCAACTGCAGTTGCTGCATTGGTGGGCACATCGCTTCCAGCACA
>JBEINN010000167.1:0-1862 GCA_040378115.1 Candidatus Planktophila sp.
AGCGCACGTAAGATTCGAAGAAAGCAACGATTTGTATCTGCACGAGTAATTGCTGAATTCATCCCACCTCGTTGGTCGCAGATTCGACTTGCATCTGAAGGAGTAATCGAAGCGATTCGTTTAAGGCTATTTCCCGAAAATGTACAAGTTTCTACAACATCTGTCTTGGATGCTAACGAAGATGAAGATTTACTTACGCCGGTCAATACAAGTCACTGGTTCGGAATCTTCAAGCGCCCCGAAGTTATTGGTTTTCTGCTTATTTCGATAATTTCTATTCTCAATTCACGCAATAGGTTCGGGGCATTAGTTGGGGGAGCGCTACCAATTTCGCCTTCAGGTGCCACCGATCTGTGGCGAACTTATTTTGAGTCGTGGCATCAAGTTGGCATGGGTTCATCTGTTGCCACGCCAACTTGGGTTGCGATTACTGCGACAGCATCCTTATTTTTCTTGGGCAAGGTTCAATTCCTCATTACAACCTTCTTCTTAGTCGCACCCGTCATCATGATGTTTACCGCCTCCAAACTTCTCAAGCGTTTAACTAAGAACTCTTGGATTTCAATTCCTGCTGCATTCCTGTACGCCATTTCACCGGTTGCCATCGCTGCGATTTCTACTGGGCACATCGCAACCGTCCTATTCTTGATTCTTGGGCCATACGTTGCAATGGCGCTTCGTGATATTGAGAAAATAGAGGAGTTTAGCTGGCGAAGAATTGCGGGCATTTCGCTGTTGCTAGCTGTTCTGTACGGTTTCTCACTAATGATTTTTGTTGTCGGTTTGATGGCTGGATTTGTTTCAACGTTGAGCGATTATGAAAAACATGCAAAAGAGGCAAATTCACAGTTGTACTTACTTCGCCTGCAAAAGCGTGCCTCCTTGATTCTTATCCCCTTTGTAATGAATGCGCCTTATTCGCTAGAGGCCCTTGTTCAACCAAGTCGCTTATTTGTTGAGCCGGGCTTGCTGATTTCAGGCGGCGGTCCATTTTTAACCTTGCTCGGCAATCCTGGCGGAGCAAACTCATTACCCACATGGCTAGTTAGTCCAATTTTATTGGTGTTAATAGTTTCATTATTCTCATCAACGCATGCACGTCGCATAGCTGAATATGGTGTTGGCGCACTTGTCTTAGCTGTAATTGTCTCTGGACTTTCCATTTCAACTCATGGCAATGAAGCTTCTTCAAAAGTTTGGTCGGGTCCTGTAATTGCCCTAGTAACCCTTGCAGCGATTGCTGCCGGAACTGTGCTCTTAGATCGTTTGCGAGAGACATTAGTTCTGAGCCACATACATTATCGTCACATTCTTTCGGCCCTGCTTCTCTTTACAACTCTTGCCTATTCTGTGGCCGCTATTGGTTGGTCAGTTACTAAAGGTGCTGATTCTTTGGTCCAGGCAAATCGCGAGACAGTAATGCCAGCATTTTTAAGCGTCGAACGAGACACGAAGATACTTGTCTTGCGTGAAGTTGGAAGCGAAAACCAAAAAAAGATTCAGTACCACCTATCACGAGGCAAAGATATTTCACTAGGTGAGCCTGATGTTGCACCTGCACAAAGTTCAGCTATAGCAGATGCGGCACGTGGACTCATCGATGGATCCGGAGTTACAAGCAGTTCTACCTTGAGTGATTTTGGTGTCAAGTATCTTTTTGTGAAAGCACCATTTAAAAAAGAGATTATTCGATCTATTGATGGCTTAGGTGGCTTTACACGTACTTCTGCGACATCTTTAGGTGTTGTATGGAAAGTGAGTGCTCCGGCTTCGCGACTCATGTTTGTTGGCACAGATGGTGTTCGAAAAGAGTTGCAAGCTGGCGAGGTTGGAGCACGAACTTACGTCCCCTCTGCAGGCAC
>JBEINN010000153.1:0-2334 GCA_040378115.1 Candidatus Planktophila sp.
CATCCATACCTTGCGAGGTTGCACCCGCAGAAAATGCTTCGGCCAGCTCTGGAGTTGATGAACGCATGTCCTCACCAATAACAATTGTTCCGGGCTCACGTTCAATTTGTAGAAAACGCGCAAACGCCATACCGGTTGCGAAAGCAAAATCAGCATCGATTTCAGTGTCTACCAAGCCTCTGATGTCATAGGCCTTAAAAATATTTGGAATTAGATCCATGTTTTTTATGAAGGAACTGCTCGCAAGTGACCACGGCGACCAATTTGCTGTTGGGCAGATGTTGCTGCAGTTGGAGTTATTGGATCAATTTCTTTTGAAGCAACTTCTCGAACTGCATCTGCAATCGCCATTAAATCATCATCGCTTGGCCCTTGAGAAACACCATCAAGTTCCTGCTTGATAACACTCCAGCCATGAGGGACCTTTAAACGGGTCCCGTGAACAACGCACAAGTCGTAGGCGTGTGGTTCGGAAAAGGTAGCTAATGGGCCAACAACTGCCGTTGACTCGGAATACACATACGTCAAGGTCATCGTTGCAAGAGATTTGCACCCGGCACGGGAGCAGCCTCTACCGCCTTGAGTTCTCATAAGAGAAACATTAGTGGGAGCAGGTAGGAAAACTTGGGATTATCAAGGATTTAAAATGCGAATATTTGAATCAGGTACTTCAACTCTAGTAAGCACGCTTCCGGCTGCAATTGGGAAGTAGCCGTAGCCATTTACTGAAGACACCAATGCACCTGCATAAGTCTGCTTGCCTACCTTAGTTATCGTAAATGAACGAGCAGATGTTGGCACTTTCCAGGTAACGATATCCGCCCCCTTGATGGCTTTGCGTACCACCTTGCCATTAACCAAAGTGATATCAACTGCCACATTAATTTCTGCTCCTGTGAATGCAATTAGTGGGGCAAGACCAGTGACCGCCATTGTGAAGGTAGACAATTCAGGTGCCGGGGTGCTCCACGTAAAGTCTTTTCTTCCACCTACTGCAACTGTGGATTCAACGGCAGCGACAATCGGCTCAGTTGAGGTAATTTTCAGTGCGAAAACTGGCGAAGAAATACTTGGAGAAAAAGTGAATTCAGTGACTGTTCCTGCTTCAATATTTCTCGAGTTCAAACCGACAGGAATGAATACTCCATCGCCAGATACAAGTTCTACGGTGACACTTGCATCTACTTCACCTGGTGTTAAAACTCTGAGCACATTGGTGGATCCAGCGCTTTGTCCTGGCTTTTTCTTTTGATTAGGGATTGCCGGAATAACAAGAGTTTTACTTGGAGTGACTATTGGATTGATCAAATCTCCACCTAGCGCTCGCAACCCTTTGCCTTGTTCGTCAATCATAAATGAGTTAATTCTGCCTGAGCGAGGAACAACGTTGACTGTTAAAGTCTTGTCTCCAGGTGCAAGTGAATCAACAGGAATAACCAGATAGTTTTTGGATGGAACATCTAAGGTACGAAGAGGTTGTTTTCCATTTTCTGTAAACACATTGACATCAACCACAGCTTCACTGAGTCCACTATTAACGATGATTAGTCGACCTTTAGTAGTGATATCTGCACTTGCCCCAACAAACCACTGTGAAGATGCGGGACCAGAACACAATGCCCCACCAGCCCAACTTCCTGAACGGCTTTGCCACACTACAGGAGTTGAACCTTCGGAATTAAAGAGCAAAGAATCCTTCATAACAGGGAGGCGCAAAATCTTTACGGCTTCAGTGTTTGTGCTTCGGATCTGCAATCTTTGGAACTGAGTTTTCTTAGATGAAAGTGAGATTTGAGATGCAAGACCCGGAAGAGTAGGTGGACATACAACCGCAGGGTAACTTTCTGAAAAACTCTTCTTGGTCACGGCAACATTAAGCGCCGATGAGATGATAATTGCAGCCGCAATAAAAGCAATGAAACGAAGTGGCCGGGAGAAGTTCATGCCAACTCCTTTTCCGAGATTTCACTCTTACGGCGGCCTGCAGGAAGGGCCATCACGAGCACAACAACAAAGAAAATCAACTGCAATGACAACCAGGCACGTCGAGTAGTTCCATCATGGATTAAAGAAATCTCACCAGCTTCGGTGACCTTAAATGTTGGCAAACCTTGCTCATTCTTGTTGCGCTCTAACCTGTAACCATTTTCAAGAACCTGCCAAGAGCGGTTGTATGTTTCAGTCAGAATAAGTGTGCCTGCAGAGGGGACGTAAGTTCGTGCTCCAACCTCGCCAGCTTGCAACTCTTTTCGAACACCATCTGTGCCAACAAACATGAGTCGCGAAGCCGGAGCACTCACTTTCCATACAACACCTAAAGATGTCGCAGAAGTA
>JBEINN010000061.1:0-5569 GCA_040378115.1 Candidatus Planktophila sp.
AACGGCGGATAGGCCATGACAACATATCGCCAAGCTAACGCCTTTGATCTTCCAGTTTTCGTATCCTTGGACAAAGAATTGTTTCCATATTCACCGTGGTCTGCATCCCAATACAAAGAAGAGTTTTCATCTTCAACCCGATACTTTGTGGTTGCAGTAGATGAAGCACAAAGCATCATCGGCTATGCGGGGGTTTTCGCACCGGGAGGGGCCGAAGCAGATGTCCTGACTGTTGGCGTTGTCCCAAGTCATCGCGGAAAAGGCGTGGCACGTCATTTAATGGCGTTGATTACCGATTGGGCTACACAACAAGGATCAACCGCCATGATGCTCGAAGTAAAGGTCGATAACCTCGAAGCAATTGGTTTATATGAATCTCTGGGGTACTCAAAACTCAATACCCGCAAGGATTACTTTGGTGCAGGTTTAGATGCCCTTGTTATGCGATTGGAGCTGTCATGAGCCAACCAATTGTTTTAGGAATTGAAACTTCATGTGATGAAACCGCGGTCGGAATTGTTCGCGGTCGTACTTTGCTTGCCAATGTCATCGCATCAAGTGTCGAAGAACATGCACGATTTGGGGGAGTAGTTCCTGAAATTGCTAGTCGTGCTCACCTAGAGGCGATGATCCCAACTCTGCATCAAGCCCTTAAAGATTCCAAGATTTCATTAAAGGATATTGATGCAGTTGCAGTTACTGGTGGTCCTGGATTAGTTGGTGCCTTACTTGTCGGAGTTGGTTCAGCTGCAGGGCTTGCACTGGGTTTAAACAAACCAATCTATGCAGTAAACCATTTGGCAGCACATATAAGTGTTGATTACTTAACTCATGACAAGCCACTTGATCCAACAATTGCTTTGTTGGTAAGTGGCGGTCACTCATCATTGCTGCAAGTTGATGACATCACGGGTTCGATCACAAAACTTGGCGAAACCATGGATGATGCTGCAGGCGAAGCATTCGACAAGATTGCGCGAGTTATGAAGTTAGGTTTCCCGGGTGGTCCTGCCATCGATAAGTTGGCTAAAGATGGCAGTGCGAGTGCAATTGATTTTCCACGCGGTTTAACAACATCAAATGATTGGCAAACTCGGCCATTTGATTTTTCCTTCTCTGGTCTAAAAACCGCTGTTGCCAGATATTTAGAAGCAACACCAGATTACGCACGAGCAGATGTTGCAGCATCATTTCAAGAAGCGATCGTTGATGTGCTTTTATTAAAGACCCTTGCTGCGTGCAAGCAATCAGGAATTGATGCACTGGTGATCGCTGGCGGTGTCGCGGCTAATTCAAGACTTCGCGCCCTGGCCCAAGAACGATGCGATAAAGCGGGCATCCAGCTGCGGGTTCCAAGCCCTGCGCTTTGCACCGATAATGGGGCGATGGTCGCCGCCCTTGGCTCATTGATGGTTTCAGCGGGCCGCACGCCCAGCCCAGTGGCCTTTGACGCTGATTCCAGCCTGCCTGTAACCCTCGTAAGCCTGACTTAACTCAATTTGCCCCACGACAAAGCCCCGCCTAGAGTTTGCGTTAGCACTCACGGCCCGAGTCTGCTAATTCGAGCCGCACGAGGAAACCAAAAGGCAAAAACCTAGAAGGAGCACACCATGGCAGTTAAGCCACTCGAAGATCGCATCGTTATCAAGACAAATGAGGCTGAGACAACAACAGCATCAGGTCTTGTTATTCCAGATACAGCAAAAGAGAAGCCACAGGAAGGCACTGTTATCGCAGTAGGCCCAGGTCGCTTTGATGATGGCGTACGCGTTCCAATGGATGTCAAGGTTGGCGATGTAGTTCTTTACAGCAAGTACGGCGGAACTGAAATCAAGCACGGTGGAGAAGATCTACTGGTTCTTTCAGCTCGCGACATTCTCGCTGTAATCGAGAAGTAAATGGGAAAGAGTCTTCAATTTGATGAGCAAGCACGCCGCGCCATGGAGCGCGGTGTCAACATTCTTGCTGACACAGTAAAGGTAACGCTTGGTCCTAAGGGCCGTAACGTAGTTATCGCTAAGTCTTTTGGTGCACCAATCATTACAAATGATGGTGTGACAATTGCAAAGGAAATTGAACTTTCAGATCCTGCAGAGAACATGGGAGCTCAGTTAGTAAAAGAAGTTGCGACAAAGACAAACGATGTCGCAGGTGACGGAACTACAACAGCAACTGTTCTTGCTCAAGCAATGGTTAAAGAAGGACTTCGTAACCTTGCAGCGGGCGCACAGCCAATGGACATCAAGCAGGGTATCGAAGCAGCCGTAGCAGCGGTTTCAGAAAAGCTTCGCGAGCAGGCAACTCCAGTTAATGGAAAGCCACAGATCGCAGATGTTGCAACTATTTCTGCACAAGATCGCGCTATTGGCGAACTGATTGCTGAAGCTATGGACCGTGTTGGTAAAGACGGAGTCATCACAGTTGAAGAAGCATCAACAACTGGACTTGATCTTGAATTCACAGAAGGTATGCAGTTCGATAAGGGCTACATTTCTCCATACTTTGTTACAAATCAAGATCGCATGGAGGCAATCCTCGAGGATGCCTATGTGTTGATCTCAGCAAACAAAATCTCTGCTTTGGCTGATCTACTGCCTTTGCTTGAAAAGGTGGCTCAGACATCAAAGCCACTATTGATCATCGCTGAAGACATTGAAGGCGAAGCGCTATCAACCTTGGTTGTTAACCGTATGCGTGGAGTATTTGCTTCAGCTGCAGTTAAAGCGCCAGGTTTTGGAGATCGTCGTAAGGCGACACTTCAGGACATTGCAATCCTTACAGGTGGTCAGGTAATTTCTTCAGAGCTTGGAATGAAGCTTGATGGAGTAACTATCGAAGATCTTGGAAAGGCCCGTCGCATCGTTGTTACTAAGGATGCGACAACCATCGTTGATGGCGCTGGCGACAAGGCAGCTGTTGCTGCTCGTGTTTCTGAACTTCGCAAGGAGATCGAAAACAGTGACTCTTCATGGGACAAGGAAAAATTGCAGGAGCGTCTAGCAAAGCTTGCTGGAGGAGTTTGCGTAATCAAGGTTGGCGCACATACCGAAGTTGAATTGAATGAAAAGAAGCACCGTCTAGAGGATGCAATCTCTGCAACTCGCGCCGCTGTTGAAGAAGGAATCGTTGTTGGTGGAGGAGCTGCTCTAGTTCACGCAGCTGATTCACTAGAAGGCGATCTTGGATTCACTGGCGATAAGGCTGTCGGAGTTCGTTTGGTTCGCAAGGCATGTGATGAGCCACTTCGCTGGATCGCAGAAAATGCAGGACTAGAAGGCTACGTAGTAGTTGCAAAGGTTCGCGCAATGAAGCACAACGAAGGTTTCAACGCTGCAACAGATGTTTACGGTGACCTAGCCGCTGATGGTGTTATCGATCCAGTGAAGGTAACTCGTTCAGCACTAGCAAACGCTGCATCAATTGCTGCAATGTTTATTACAACAGAAGCAGTTGTGTACGAGAAGCCAGCAGAGCAGGCAGCTGCTGATGCTGCCGGCGGACATGGTCACTCACATGGCCCAGGTGGACACTCTCACTAATTGCTTGATTCATTAAGTCAATTGAAAAAGCCCCGCAGATTTCTCTGCGGGGCTTTTTATTTCTCGAGGTTGGAAAAAAACTATGAAGCGTGTGAAATATCTGGATTGATGTCCTTACCTAAAATTGCTAGGCGATCATCTTCAGATAGACCTCCCCAAATTCCATATGGCTCTTGAACTGCAAGTGCGTGTGCGCGGCATGCAGCAATTACTGGGCATGATGCGCAGACAGCTTTGGCGGTGTTCTCGCGATTGCGTCGACGAGGTCCGCGCTCTCCATCTGGATGAAAAAACATCTCAGAAGGTAGCTCGCGGCATGAACCTTGGTACTGCCACTCCCATTCATCAGCAACGGGGCGGGGTAAGCGTGAAATTTCGGCCATGGCGATACTGTACAACCGCGTCGTAGGTTGTTCAAGTATTTCCGTGCCATAAGTTGTTCAAAGGGCGTTTTCAGGTGGTGAGTTAGGCCACTTCACGACACGATAGCCCTATGGAAGAGGAGCTATTGACCGTTGCCGCGGTCGCTCGCCGCTTAGGAGTGGCTCCAGCAACCCTTCGAACCTGGGATCGCCGCTACGGCCTTGGGCCTTCCACCCACGAGGCCGGAGAGCATCGCCGTTACTGTCCACAAGATTTAGCCATCTTGGTAGCAATGCGAAAGTTGATTACAGCAGGGGTCGCACCAGCAGAAGCGGCGCTACAAGCAAAAGATTTCAAGGGCACTATTTCAGTTGAACACATTATCGATAACTTTGAGGTTCGTGAAGATCTGGTCGAAGCTCTCTATGCCGCATCTAAGTTATTGGACAAGAGATTTGTAGAAGATGCGCTGCGAAAAGATATTGAAAAATATGGTGTAATTGCTTCATGGTCTGAAGTCATTGTCCCACTGTTGTTTTTGATCGGTGAAGATTGGGAAAAGACACAAACTGGTATTGAGGTAGAACACCTACTAACTGAAATTCTCAAGGGTGTGCTGCGCGAGAAATCTTCAGGAGTTTCGGAGCCATGTAATCCTCGGCCTGTATTGCTGGCATCGGTTGGTGAAGAAATGCATTCATTGGCATTGCACGCTTTGGCATCAGCTTTAGCAGAGAAGAACATTTCGACCTATTTTCTTGGAGCACGAACTCCTCTGGAAGCTCTCAATGGTGTAATTACGCGTTCAGCCCCACCGGCTGTTTTCCTCTGGGCGCAATTGCCACGCAACGGCGATCCACGTTTTTATAAAGATATTCCATCAGTCCGCCCTGCACCCCGCATCATCATTGGTGGTCCTGGTTGGGGTATCGATTCTGATTGTCCGGTAGCCCATGTCAACGATTTATCCGAAGCCTGCGCTGAAATCGAGCGTGCAGTAGGGCTCTAAAGCCCCGATAGACTTGCGCCTTAATCGATTGAGGAGGCCAGATGAGCGATACAGACAAGGTCGCGATGCTTGGCCTGACCTACGACGATGTTCTTTTACTTCCAGATGCATCTGATGTGGTCCCTTCCGAAGTCAGCACAACTACTCAGCTGACACGAAATATCTCAATCGCCGTGCCGCTAGTTTCATCAGCAATGGACACAGTTACAGAATCTGAAATGGCGATCGCCATGGCAAAGGCTGGCGGAATCGGAATCATTCACCGTAACCTTCCAATCGAGGCCCAGGTAACACATGTCAAACTTGTAAAGAATGTTGGATTAGCCGGAGCTGCTGTTGGTGTTGGTGATGATGGTTTTGCTCGTGCACAAGCTTTGATCGAAGCAGGTGTTGATGTTGTTGTCGTAGATACAGCACACGGTCACCATCGTGCTGTGTTGGATGCGATTGCTCGAATTAAAAAATTCTCACCCACCACTGAAGTTATTGGTGGCAATGTCGCAACACGTGCAGGTGCACAGGCATTAATTAATGCAGGTGCTGATGCTGTAAAGGTGGGAGTAGGTCCAGGATCAATTTGTACAACCCGTGTTGTTGCAGGTGTTGGAGTTCCACAAGTAACTGCAATTTTGGAAGCAGCAAAGGCATGTAACAAAGC
>JBEINN010000104.1:0-3767 GCA_040378115.1 Candidatus Planktophila sp.
GTTCCAGAACCTGCTGCAAGAACTATTGATGCAACGGTGCTCATGATTACTTCTGAGCTGGTGCGTAAGTAAGACCTAATTCATCCTGCTTCTTGCGCAAAGCAACGATAAATGAATCCTGGTTGAGCTCTACATGGTCATAAGTAAGCAGTTCACCGACACCAATTGGCTTAATAATCTTGGCATCAGCAACTAAACCAATTGGAACCAAATTATCGCGCTTGGCATCAAGGGCGTTATCGGCGTAGCCACGCACAGTAAATCCACCAATACCGTCAATGACATCGCCTACTTCTAGGTTTTTCTTCGTCATTGTTACTACTTCTGCGTTTAGGTGCGGTGCATACAGTGATGATTCACGATCCAAAATCGCACGATAAACGGTAATTGGCGCTTCAATTGAAGCTAAATGGAATGGGCGATACAAAGCAAAGTAAGGACCAGGTCCCATTGCTAAGTAACTCATTTCATGTGCGATGTATGGGTCGTTGTGTCGAACGATGACGAAGACACCTGGTGCAACATCGCCGGTGCAGTAATCAACAACTCCGGCGCGATCTAGAACTCCACCATCGGCGACTAGCGCGAAAGTATCTTGCAAAGTTTTAACAGAAGATGCTGGTCCATACATGCCGCGCTTTGAAAGCTGCAGCCCTGTTGTGTTGGCAAGTGCCACCATTTCAGTCATAGTCTTTGAACCATCGGTAAATGAACACAACATCTTTGGGTTCATCTTCTTAGCAATTGCAGTTTCGCGAACCGAATCAGGAGTGCTCAGTGGCTCGAAAGGATTGTTTTTACCTTTTCCTGCACAAATGATTTCAAAGTTTAAATCGCGGGCGTAATCGACCAGCACCTTGGCTTCGATGGGTTCGTCGCCATGGCAGACCGCGTAGATAACTCCGTTATCGGTTGCAACCTTGTGTAGCAGCGGCCCGATGGTTACATCCATTTCAACATTTAGTACTGCAACATCTTTTTTAGCAAGAAGCGATGAATAAGTAATTTGTGCTCCGATATCTGGAATACCGGTTCCTTCAACAACTAAATCAACTGGTAGCTCTGAAACCAAAGTGGCATTGGTACTGCCGGTGTGCTTTCCGGCCAAAATTGCTTGAGACAAAATTTCCTTGTCATCACTGAAAACAATGTCAGTGATTCCTAAATCTGCGTAGACAACCTTTACTCGCTCAAGATCTGTATCAATAACGATTGATAGTGAAATTCCCTCTTTGCGGCCCAATTGGTTTCCAAAGCCACGGCCCATCTGCCCAGCTCCGACCAATGCAATGCGGGTATCGCGGCCGATCTTTAGTGCATGATCTCGAAGTCGAGATGTATAGGTCACTATGAACTCTTTTCCATGGATACAGCCTGTATGCGTATTAAACACCACCCATGAAGCCGATACTCTTAGACAATGAACCTTTCCAAGATGCGCACCGGTGTCGGTGTAGATGCGCATCAATTTGGCGAAAGTGGGCCTTGTTCCTTGGCTGGATTGCAGTGGCCAGAAGCTCCGCGCCTAGTTGGCCATAGCGATGGCGATGCTGCGGTGCACGCTTTGTGCGATGCGGTCTTATCTGCCTGCCAGTTAGGAGACATCGGAACTTTCTTCGGTGTTAATACACCTGAAATGGCTGGCGCATCCGGTATCGCGATGCTTGAAAAGCTTCGTGATTTTGTAACTGCTAAGGGTTTTGTCATCAATAATGTTTCGCTGCAGATTGTTGGCAATCAACCCAAGATCACGCCACGTCGAGATGAAGCACAAAATGTTTTATCTGCAGCCCTTGGTGCACCAGTATCGGTTGCAGCCACTACATCTGATCAAATGGGTTTTACGGGTCGTGGTGAAGGAATTTACGTAATTGCAAATGCCTTGGTGATTGCTCCATGACGTTGAAGTTATACGACACAGCAACCCGCGAGATCAGTGAATTCAAACCGTTAGCAGCGGGCAAAGTTTCAATTTATGTGTGCGGTGCAACGGTTCAGTCTTACCCACACATTGGCCATGTTCGCAGCGGAATCAATTTCGATATCTTGCGACGTTGGTTAATAAAAAATGGCTACGAGGTAACCTTTATTCGAAATGTCACCGACATTGATGACAAGATTTTGCACAAAGCTGTTCATGAAGAAATGCCTTGGTGGGCACTAGCAATGAAGTACGAGCGTATTTTTAGTGAAGCCTACGTAGCGCTGAATGTTTTGCCACCGACCTACGAACCACGCGCAACTGGCCACATCACGCAGATGGTCGAATTAATGCAGACCCTGATTGAAAACGGTGCGGCATATGCCCCAGGTAATGGCGATGTGTACCTTGAGGTTCGCAAACTAAAGCGCTACTTAACTTTGTCTCGCCAACACCTAGATGATTTACAACCAGCTCAAGATGCCGATGACACATACAAAAAAGATGTACGTGACTTTGCTTTATGGAAGGCTGCAAAGCCCGGAGATCCTTCATGGCCGACTCCGTGGGGTCCAGGTCGTCCAGGGTGGCACTTGGAATGTTCTGCAATGGCACATGCATACCTTGGCGAAAAGTTTGATATTCACGGCGGCGGATTAGATCTTGTTTTTCCGCACCATGAAAATGAAATCGCACAATCTGAAGCTGCAGGTTATGGCTTTGCGCAACGCTGGCTGCACAACGCTTGGGTTACACAATCTGGCGAAAAGATGTCAAAGTCTTTGGGTAACACATTGCAGGTTCACGAGATCTTGAAATCTTTCCGCGGAATTGAACTTCGTTGGTATTTAAGTAGCGCGCACTATCGCTCAATGCTCGAATACTCACCAGAGGCGCTGCAAGAAGCGGCAACAAATTTCCGTCGCATTGAAAACTTTCTAAATCGTGCAACCGAAGTTCTTGGCGCTGTACCGACAGCAATTGTTGGTGATGCATTTACGGCAGCGATGAATGATGACTTAGCGGTGCCAGCAGCACTTGCAACGATTAGCGAAAATCTTCGCTTAGGCAATCAAGCGATTACAGATAATGACAACGCTGCGATTGCTAGAAATGCCAGCGAAATTCGTGGGGCGCTAGATATCTTGGGCTGTGATCCAGTTGATGCAGCTTTCGCGTCAACTGGTGGTTCAGATCTATCTGCAGCTCTTGATGGCACCATTAAATTGGCTTTGGCAGAGCGCGCAGCTGCCCGTGAGCGTAAGGATTTTGCTGCATCAGATGCCATCCGTGATGGGCTCGCTGCTTTAGGAATTACAATTGAGGACACTGCTCAAGGACCTCGCTGGTCTATTAATTAATAACTGAAACGAGATCTGAACATGGCTGGCAATTCATCCCGAAAAGGCGCTATCCGCCAATCAAAAAAGGGGCCATCTGCCGGTACTGGTGGAAACAATAAGCGTCGTCTTGAAGGAAAAGGTCCAACTCCAAAGGCTGAAGACCGTCCGTATCACGCAGCTGCAAAGCGTAAGAAGGCTGCGGAAAAGAAAGGAACTCGCTCACCAAGAATGCCAAAGGGTGATCGTCCACGTGGTGAAATCGTTGCAGGACGTAACGCAGTTCTAGAAGCGTTGCGCGAGAATGTTCCAGCTACAGAATTATTAGTTGCACGCAGTATCGATGTTGATGATCGCGTTGCAGAAAGCTTAAAGCTTGCACTTCATCAGGGACTTCAGATTCGCGAAGCACATCGCGCCGAAGTTGAAGGCATCTCACCAAATAGCCAAGGAGTTATTCTGGCGATCAAGCCTTTCCAGTATTCAAGTTTCGAAGAAATTATGCA
>JBEINN010000125.1:0-2989 GCA_040378115.1 Candidatus Planktophila sp.
AAGGGTTGCTCCTCTTGCCACGGTCTAAACTCTGAAGGCGGCGTAATTGCACCATCTCTGGTTGGTGTTGGCGCTGCATCTGTTGATTTCCAAGTAGGTACTGGTCGTATGCCAATGGCCGATATGAGTACGCAAGCAATGCGAAAAGAGCCGCTTTACACTCCTGAAGAAACCGCGGCCTTGGCTGCATATGTGGCATCTCTGGCACCTGGTCCTGAAATTCCAACTGAAGCACAATTGAATTATGAACGTGACGGCAGCACCGCAGAAGGCGGAGAGTTATTCCGCAATAACTGCGCCATGTGTCACAACTTCGCGGGTCAAGGCGGAGCACTCACCCAAGGCAAGTACGCACCAACATTGATGGGTGTGGAACCAAAGCACATTTATGAAGCCATGGTTACAGGACCACAAGCAATGCCAGTGTTTAGCGATAAGACGATTACTCCAAAAGAAAAACTGGACATCATTAAGTGGATCAAACATGCTGAATCTGAACCAAACCTTGGTGGTGCATCGCTAGGTCGCGTAGGTCCAGTAACTGAAGGTTTACTTGCCTGGACTTTTGGGCTGGGAATTCTTATCGGTGTTGCTGTGTGGCTAGCGATGAAGGCGAGATAGCACTATGTCTAATGAAATCGAAGCTATAAAAGATCCAGGTCTTCCTGCACATGTTCACCGCAAGGCTGATCATGATCCAGTAGCGGCACGACGAGCAGAGCGTCAAGTGGCAGCTATGTTTATGATTTCTGCTCTTGGAACAGTTCTTATGATTGCATCGTTTTTTATTCCTGATGATGTTTTTGTTTTTATTCCAGTTATGGGAAATCAAAATGCCCATCAACTGGGCCTTGGTCTCGGTATGGGGATCTCATTGTTCTTCATCGGAATGGGAGCGATTCACTGGGCGAAAACTTTGATGCCTGATCAAGAAGTTATCGCACATCGCCACGAGTTCCGCTCCCCTGATTCAGATCGCAAAGAGTTTGTAGACACCATTAAGGAAGGCGCAGCTGCAACCGGTTTAGGTCGCCGTTCTCTGATTAAGAGAACTCTTGGCGCAGCGATTGGCTTGTCCGCGGTATCACCACTACTTCTCTTTAGGGACCTTGGACCACTTCCCGGAAATGATCTTAAAGAAACCTCTTGGAAATCTGGTACCTACCTTGTTACAGATCCAGGCGATCGAAGAATTCGCGCCTCCGATCTTGAGGTTGGCGCAGTAGCACAGGTGCTCCCTGAAACAGCAGATCCCGAGCACAGAAAACTCAATGACATCGCTAAGGATGCTGTTTTGTTGATTCGACTTCGTCCAGATGAATTCAATCTCGATGCAGAGCGCCTCAGCTGGACCCACGAGGGAATCATCGCTTTTTCAAAAATCTGTTCACACATGGGCTGCGCGGTGGCCTTGTATGAACAAACAACCAAGCACCTGCTCTGCCCTTGCCACCAATCAACATTTGATGTGACCCGTGCAGCAAAAGTTATTTTTGGACCTGCAGCCCGACCACTTCCGCAGTTAAATATCACAGTGGATGCCGAGGGATACCTTGTCGCCCGCGATCCATTCTATGAACCAGTTGGACCTAGCTTTTGGGGGCGTATTTCTTCATGACAACAGAACATCGTTTAGGGCAGGTCGCTAATTATGTTGATGAGCGAACTGGTGCTGCTGCATGGATGAAGAAGAATCTTCAAAAGGTTTTCCCAGATCACTGGTCCTTCCTACTAGGTGAAGTAGCTCTTTACTCATTCATAATTCTTTTATTATCAGGAACTTACTTAACTTTTTGGTTTGATCCTTCAGCTCGTGAAGTAATTTATGAAGGAAGCTACGAACCTCTTGAAGGCGTACAAATGTCGGCGGCATACGCATCTACTCTTCATATCTCATTTGAAGTTCGCGGTGGTTTGCTCATGCGACAGATTCACCACTGGGCCGCACTTATTTTCATGGCAGCAATCGTTGCTCACTTAATGCGCGTTTTCTTTACAGGCGCATTCCGCAAGCCACGTGAGGCTAACTGGATTATCGGTATTGGGCTTCTTACTTTGGGAATTGTAGAAGGTTTCCTTGGCTACTCACTTCCTGATGATCTTTTGTCTGGAACTGGTATCCGAATTGCTGAAGCGATAATTCAAGCCATACCCGTAGTCGGTTCATATTTGTCCTACTTTGCATTTGGCGGAGCCTTCCCTGGAGAAGCTTTTATTCCGCGCATCTACATTGTTCACGTGCTGCTCTTACCGGGCGCATTCCTAGCATTGATAACAGTTCACTTAATGATGGTTTGGTACCAGAAGCACACTCAGTACCCAGGCCCAGGACGTACAGAGAAGAATGTTGTTGGTTACCCATTGATGCCGGTGTACATGGCAAAGGCGGGTGGTTTCTTCTTTATCGTCTTTGGAGTTACCGCCTTCATTGCTGCCGTCGCTTCGATTAACCCGATTTGGTTATACGGTCCTTACACACCGGGGCAAATTTCGGCTGGATCTCAACCTGACTGGTACATGGGTTGGCTTGATGGTCTTGTCAGAATGGCTCCGCCGATTGAAACATATTTCTTTGGTTACACCGTTTCCTGGAACATCTTGATTCCGGGGCTAATCGTTCCTGGAATTTTATTTACCGGCATGGCTTTGTATCCATTTATTGAAAGCTGGATAACTGGTGACAAGCGTGAGCATCACTTACTAGATCGTCCGCGTAATGCGCCAAATAGAACTGCGCTCGGTGCCATGTCAATCACTTTCATGATTGTTGCACTGATCAACGGTGGTAACGATTTGATTGCAACACACTTTGATCTATCAATTAATCAGATCATGTGGGGCACCCGATTTGGAATCTTTGTTCTACCTCCCCTTGCATTCGTAATTACCAAGCGCTTATGTCTGTCTCTACAGCGAGCCGATCGCGAGCTTGTTTTGCATGGTCGCGAAACTGGTCGATTGCTGCGTTTACCAAGTGGAGAGTTTGTTG
>JBEINN010000121.1:0-3127 GCA_040378115.1 Candidatus Planktophila sp.
ACCGATTCATTAGAACCGTCAACTAATATTCCAAATTCATCCCCACCCAAGCGTGCAAGTAAGGCGTTGCTGGGTAAAGCTCGGCTAAATCTTTGCGCTACCTGTTGCAAGACTTTATCTCCAACCTCATGACCATAACTATCGTTTACAGGTTTAAATCCATCTAAATCTAGAAGTAGTAGCGATCCTGTGCGTGTGGCAAAAATTTGTATCTCAGAGATTAAACGCCTTCGATTGGGAAGTGTGGTTAATTCGTCAGTTCTCGCTAGAACTCTCTCTTGTCCGATATTGCGTGCCTGATGTAACGCAATACTCATCCGTATAAAAGCAAGTGCCAGCGTCCCAATTGCAGGTATCAAAATGAAATGTGGGAATTTATCTGGTGCAATAGCAAGGAGTGCAAGCAGAGTTGCACTTAAGAAAACCGAGATGGTAATCAAAATTGGGCTTACCCCATTTTTAGCGGAGTTATCAGTGCCTGAATGCCACGCACTCTCAGAGATCACAACGAAGGCAAGCAGCCACCCGTAGTCGACTAGTGATCCAAAGACATAGTTCAGATTCAAGTTTTGCCATAAGAAAATGAAATCAGTGGCGGCGTATATGCAAACTCCAATTGTAAGAAGCAAACCACGCCGAGAGAAACCTTGCATCACCACTGTTGCGATGATGAAGCAAAGCAGTACTAAGTCAGCTACTGGATAGAAGATTGCCAAAAAGGATTGGTCTAAATCACCTTTAAAGTGCGGAAGCAATGGCTGCAGGGCAAAAGAAGCACCTAAAGTACTTAAGCCCAGCCCGAAAATAGAGGCATCAACTAACTCAAGAGTTGTCAATCTTTGTTGGATCGAAATCAGCATTTGCATTCCAAGAAGAGCAAGGGGATAGAAAAATAAGTACAGCACATCAGAAATGTTTGCCAGAAATGCTGATATATCGATGTAAGAGCTCGCGGTTGCCATTATGGAACCCAAACTCCAGCTCCCAATCGCCAAGGCGGTCAATGGCTTTGCCCATTTGTTGTTGATTCGAGGCGCAAAAAGAATTGAAAGTATGCAAACAATTGGTATTACATTGAAGAGAAACAAGTCACTCCAAAAACCCTGAAAGCTTTGGTGCACAAGTAATGCAACCCCAAACAATATCGGAGCTAAAAAACGCAATTTGTGCATGTATCTAGAGTAGGAACACTATGTAGCTAAGGGGATAGGGATTCCCTTAGATGCAAAAACCCCGCCACCTGTATCGGCAGCGGGGTTTTTAGAAAATGTGTGTCCTAGAAGCTCCGTGTTCTAGAAGCCCTTGGTACAAATTAGCTTTGCACTTTCACGTGCATCTGCAACATTTGCTGCAAGCTCTGCTGGCTTATTGGTTGCCGCAAGCTTTGCTGATTCTAACTTTTTGATCGTCAGATCAATATTACGAATCTTGCTTGAATAAGCACGTGCAGCAGAAGTCCATGAACCAACCGCGGTTGTCAAAATCTTTTTGTCAGCATCTGTTGTGGCAGCGGCTAACTTTGCTTGTGCTGCTACTAAACGCTTATTCGCCTCATCGAGCTTTACTTGAATCTCTGCTTTGTTAGCCGTCTCAGTTGTAATGCCAAGATCGATGACAGGAAGCTGTGCTTTGAAGTTTGCAATTGTTGTAATCGATGCCGTGCGAGCCTTAACCGCATCATTTGCAGCTGTTAAGCAATCAAGAGACAGCCAGGTTAATTTGGTACTGGAAACTAATGGATTCTTTGCGCAACGGTAGGTTCCGCCACTTGTCTTTGTTGTTTGTCCTGACTTCTTACATGCAACGCCATTTGAAATCTTAACGGCTGCATCTGCAGGTACTGCGATCATGACGCCACCGGCGACCACGAGCGCTACAGAAAGTGATGCAATCCTGCGGAACATGTTTATGCCTTTCGTAGTAATGGGGCAATACTATCGATCAAGCACTTAAAGAAGGCTGAAAACCCGCCGTGAGTCCGATAAGTATGACCGTTACTTTCGTTGCTTCACCCTGATGTTCATGCCAACTTTTCTAACAATCGAACGTGGCACCAAAGTCTGCACAATAAAGACCAATAGCTTGTATTGCCACCCTGGAACGCTCACAGCTTTACCTTTGAGCGCATCACGCCAAGATTGTTCAACCAATCGATCAGAATTAAGCCACAGGAAGTTAGGTAACCCCTTCATCGACATCTTTCCACGCTGATGAAATTCAGTGCGTGTAAAGCCTGGGCACAGAGCGCTGACCTTCACATTAGTTGCAGCAAGTTCTGTGTGCAGAGATTCAGTCAGGACAGTCAGATATGACTTTGACGCGCTGTAAGTACCACCTGCGATGTAACCAGCTACAGATGAAACATTGATGATGATTCCATTATTTCGCGTCTTCATAAGTGGCAATGCAACATGCATCAAACGCATAGGTGTGCGGACCAATACATCGAGCAATTGCTGCTCAACTTCTAAAGTTGACATCGTGAATGCTTTACTTGTACCAAACCCTGCGTTGTTAATCAGGACATCAATCTGATTTTCTAAGATGTGCTTTTCAACTTTTAGACAACCTTCATCAGTTGCAAGATCTGCTTGAATAACGTGGGTTTTGATTCCATATTTTGCTTCAAGTGCGACAGCTCTTTCTTGAAGTCGGGGCAAGTCACGGGCTACTAGAACAATGTTGTACTTGTTTGAAGCTAAAAGACGGGTAAAGCTTTCACCAATTCCTGATGTCGCACCGGTTACAAGGGCCCAAGAACTCATCTGTTCTCCTAACGAATAGTTAGTTCACCAACTGCACCCTTAGGTACAAATGGAGAATGTGGTGCGATTGGCTTAAGCATTTCATACTCTGCGCCTTGTAGTGGGCGAGAGTCTTTCTCACCTTTATTGGGCCATAGAGATAGAGCACGCTCGGCTTGTGCGGTGATTGTCAGAGATGGATTGACTCCAAGATTTGCAGTAATTGTTGAGCCATCAACAATATGAAGTGTCGGATAATTCCAAGCACGATGATAGGGATCCACAACTCCATGTGAGGCATCTGGACCAATGACACATCCACCAACAAAGTGGGCGGTAAATGGTGCATCAATCAAATCTCCAACATGCCCACCTGCGATGCC
>JBEINN010000089.1:0-4273 GCA_040378115.1 Candidatus Planktophila sp.
CCAAAGGTTGATAGTCGCGTTATAGATTGGAAGATGGTGATCAGCAATTGGAGTGATCCACGTTCCATTTTTTTCATCATACTTCGATAGTGAATTTGCAAGTTCTGGATCACCTTTAATGGAATAAGGAATTTGAGACATTCCACGTGGCAATTCCTCAGATGTAAATAACCCAGAACGCTCGGCCGCTGATGTGATGACAAATTCGACAGTCGTTGCCCAATGGCTATCAAGAACAACGACAGTGTCGTAATCGAGTACATCAAAGACATCTTTGCGAAGTTTCTTAAGTCCGGGCACCAGACTGATCTCCTGGCCATCATTGAGATCTTTGCGAACTTTTTCTGGCAACATAATTGTTGGAACGTGTGCCAACAATGCGGCTCCGACCACTTTTCCCATTTCTATTCCTTCCATCCATTTGGCGCTATTACAGTGTTTTTCACATCGGCGTAAAAATCGAAAGACCAGGTGCCACCATCGCGACCGATTCCTGACCTCT
The DNA here is from genome assembly GCA_040378115.1 of Candidatus Planktophila sp. Classification (GTDB taxonomy): domain Bacteria; phylum Actinomycetota; class Actinomycetes; order Nanopelagicales; family Nanopelagicaceae; genus Planktophila. Next base: position 503 of record JBEINN010000089.1, read on the forward strand.
TAGAACCTCCAAATGGCGCACGAAGATCTCGCACAAAAAAACAGTTGACCCAAATAGTTCCAGCAACAAGATTTTTAGTTATTTTTGATGCACGTTCACGGTTTCCGGAAACTACGATTGCAGCAAGTCCAAACTCGGTGTCATTTGCGAGATTAAGCGCCTCATCATCTGTTGAAAAAGTTTGCACACAAAGAACTGGACCAAATATCTCGTCGCGGTAAATCTCACTATTGATATCAGGGTTCATTACAAGTGTTGGTTGATAAAAAAGACCCCCTAGCGCTTCATTTGGCTTTCCGCCAAGAAGGATTTTTGCTCCTTCTTTCTTTGCGCGTTCTACAAAGCCGGAGATGCGTGCAAAGTGATCACGATGGATCTGGGGACCGATTTGAGTATCTTCAATTCGTGGATCACCCTGCTTAATCTGCTTGGCTTTTTCGAGGAATTGTTCTGCGAATTTCTCTACAATTTTTTGGTGTACAAGAAGTCGCGTTCCAGAAAGGCAGACCTGTCCGGCATTGTCATACTGTTCAACGGCTAATGTTGTAGCTAAATCGAGATCAGCGTCATCTAGAACTATCAGAGGACTCTTGCCACCGAGTTCAAATGAAACAGGTGTGAGGTTATCTGCGGCAGCCTTTGCAATCTTTTTCGCAGTAGGAACTGAACCAGTGAAAGATATTCGTGAAACTCCTGGATGTTTAGTCAGAGCAGCCCCTGCTTCTTCTCCAAGCCCGAAGACAACATTGAAAACGCCTTTAGGAATGCCAGCTTGAACAGTCAAGTCAGCAAAGAAAGATGCTGTAAGAGGTGTCCACTCAGCTGGCTTCAGCACTACGGTATCTCCAGCAGCAAGTGCCGGACCAATTTTCCATGTTGCAAGCATTAAGGGTGCGTTCCATGGCGTGATGAGAGCTGCGACACCAGATGGATCCCACGAAACATTGTTAGCGTGCCCACGTGTCTCGAAAGGTTCGTGCTTGAGTTCGTTTCTCGCCCAGTCGGCAAAGAAGCGAATATTTGCAGCGGCTCTTGGCATTACACCTTTTCGATGTGAACGAAGCAACGCCCCATTATCAAGTGTTTCAATCTGTGCCAGAGTTTCAACATTTTCTTCAATCAATTTTGCTAGACGTTCCAATAACTCGCCTCGACCCGAAGGCCCAAGGTCTCGCCAAGCAGGAAATGCCTTACGCGCAGATTCGACAGCAAGATCAACTTCATTTGATCCGCCACGAGGAAAATCACCAAGAAACTGACCATCGATTGGCGATGTGTTACGAAGGGTTTTTTCTGATGAAATTCGCTCACCATTGATGAAATGACAGGTGGAGATTTCAACGCCTGCTATTTCAAAACTCTTCACTTCACACCATTTCAGCCAAATTGGCGATAATCTTGTGCTTATCATATTCGTTAGGACACTAACGAGAGAGTTAGGCTACTCTAGATGTCGGCGAGTGTGAAGCCTAAAGGCGTAGAAAACTCAGTCAAAGGGGGAGAAGATGGTTAACCTTCGACCGCGGATCGCGATACCTGCCCGACTGGCTGAATCAACTTCGGTAACTAGGTATGCGGCCATTGTTACAGCTCGAAAACTCGCCGAATTGGTCTGGGATGCCGGAGGGGAACCACTATCTTTTCTTCCAGTTCAGGATGAGAAATGGGCAGGACGACTACAAGGCATACACGGAATCCTGTTGCCGGGTGGAGCAGACGTTGATCCACAGTTTTATGGCCAAGACCGTGCGTCTCAAGAGCTTTACGGAATCAACACCACACAGGATGAGTCCGATATCTCTTTGGTAAATTATGCTTTTGAGTCGAAATTACCCTTATTCACAATTTGTCGTGGCACCCAAATTGCTAATGTGGCGTTGGGTGGGACCTTGGTTCAGCACATGGAAAAACCACATTTGAATAGTTCCTCAACTATTGAGTTCTCCAACTTCGATGCCGATCTAGGTTTAAGTGGATCCTCACTTGCTATTTCATGTTTTCATCATCAGTCAATTGATTCTCTAGCGCAAGGAATAACTGCCTTGGCATATGCCGATGAGGGCCATATTGAAGCAATCCGATATCCAGGGGATGCATGGGCATTCGGGGTGCAGTGGCACCCGGAAGATAATTACAAAGAAGTCCAAGGCCAATTGGAGATTGTAAAAACCTTTATCGACGCTGCTAGAGGCTAAAACTTCTTAGTGCGAACCTTTTGTGAGTTAAGCGTGATGCTTCTTAGCGCATCAGCTGTTGCTTCCTGAGTAGACAACTTCAGCGAGGATGTCAAAAGTACTTCGTGCTGATTAAACTCTGGAAAGATTTTCTTCATCATTTTCTTACCGTCTTTAGTCATGCTAACTAGAACAAGGCGACGGTCGGTCTTACTCTGTTTCTTAATTACTAAACCATCTCGCTCCAAAGTTTTTAGTACTCCTGAGAGAGTAGCTTTCGAGGTTCCGACCTCTTCGGCGATTTCGCGCGTCTCGATCGATTCCCACACCCAGACAACCCAGAGGACAACAAAACCCGTCCAGGACAGCCCATGCTTACTAAGCACTTCACGTTCAAGGTGATTTCGAGCCGAATTGGCTGCGCGAAAGAGATTTGAAACTACCCCCATGGCTTTGAAATCAATATTCATCCCCTTTAAGAGAGTGGAAACCTGTCTTTCGGTCTCTTCAAGAGTATGAGCGGCTGTCATGCTTGGCAGTCTATATGACTGCAGGGCGATTTGTGAGGTAAAAGGTGCCCGCACATTCCCAACTAAGAAAAACGCTGATACTCTTTTTTCATTCGTGTCCTAATGAAAGGCTGACAGCGTGAGTTCTCCGATTAACTTATCAAATCTTGATCTTTTTGCATCGGGAGCTCCATGGCCGGTATTTGCTGAGTTGCGTGAGGCAGATCCAATCCACTGGAGTGATGAGGAATCGCCTAATAAAGGGTTCTGGTCTGTTACCCGGTATCACGACATCGTTCGAGTACTCCGAGATCCTGAAACTTTTACAAGTGAGAGATTTACAAACCTGGAAGAAGTTGATGCGGAACAAGAGGAAGCTCGACGTTCACTCCTTGAAACCGATGGCGCTCGACATAGAGCTTTGCGACGACTGCTCCAAGGACAGTTCACTCCCGCCGCAGTTGCGCATTACGAAACTTTCCTACGAGGCCTAACCGCGACAACTCTAGATAATGCCTTTGCACAAGGGGAATTCGATTTTGTTCGCGAGGTTGCATCAGATTTCCCAATCAACGTGCTCGCAAAGCTTTTAGATGTTCCTGTAAAGGATAACAAACAGTTAATTGACTGGGGAAATCGCATGATTGGATTTGATGATCCAGAACATGCCGATGTTCTAATTAATGATCCAGAAAGTGAAAAGTACAGACTAGTTCCATTCCGTTCACCTGCAGCACTTGAGGTATTCGAATACGGAGATGCACTGGCTAGGGAACGTCGCGGCAAAGACGGAACAGATTTAGTTTCTGTGCTAGTTAACGGAGACATGAGTGATGGAGTAGCGCTGAGTGAACGCGACTTCCATACTAATTTTCTGCTACTAGTTGTAGCTGGAAACGAGACTACACGTCACACTATTTCACACACCATGATCAATCTAATTAAACATCCGGAACAGTTGCGAAAGTTGCAAGAGAATCCAGAGTTAATTCCTTGGGCCATCGAGGAATTTTTAAGGTTTGCCAGCCCGGTTTATCACTTTAGACGTACCGTCACTAAAGATGTCGAGTTGCACGGCCAGACCATTA
>JBEINN010000056.1:0-5858 GCA_040378115.1 Candidatus Planktophila sp.
CCCTTAAGGAAGAGCTTTACTTTTTCGCGACGGCAACGCTTGCAGTCTGCTCCGGTATAACGAGCCATTTATTCTCTTCCTTCCTTAAACTCGACGTGGTTTCGGTGGGCGGCAGCCATTGTGTGGAGCTGGAGTTACATCAGAGATGGCTCCAACTTCTAGGCCTGCTGCTTGCAATGAACGGATTGCAGTTTCGCGACCAGAACCTGGTCCCTTTACAAATACATCAACCTTTTTTAGGCCATGCTCCTGTGCGCGACGAGCTGCTGCTTCTGCTGCAAGCTGTGCGGCAAATGGAGTTGACTTACGTGAGCCCTTGTAACCAACCTGGCCAGATGATGACCATGAGATTACAGCGCCGGTTGGATCAGTAATAGAAATGATTGTGTTGTTGAAAGTGCTCTTAATGAACGCTTTACCAACAGCAATATTCTTCTTTTCCTTCTTACGGATCTTAACTTTGCCCTTAGCTGGAGCGGCAGTCTTAGTCTTAGGAGCGGCCATTACTTAGTCACCTTCTTCTTACCTGCAATTGCCTTACGAGGTCCCTTACGTGTACGCGCATTTGTATGTGTGCGCTGACCACGAACAGGTAGTCCCTTGCGGTGACGAATACCTTGGTAGCTCTGGATTTCAACCTTGCGACGAATGTCGCCAGAAATTTCACGACGAAGGTCACCTTCGATTTTGAAGTTTGCTTCGATGTATTCGCGAAGCTTTGCAAGATCTGCTTCTTGCAGATCCTTAACACGAATATCTGGACTAATGCCAGTTGCTGCTAATGTCTTTTGTGAACGGGTAAGACCCATTCCAAAGATGTACGTGAGCGCGATTTCCAAACGCTTTTCGCGTGGAAGATCGACACCGACTAGACGTGCCATGTATCTACCTATCTATAGCTGGAGGTCCTCCGCATCACACCTCATTGTTTTAAATGAGCCCTGGCCTACCAGTCCGGGGGTCTTTAGTTAAATTCTTTCGAACTGTTACTAAAGTCGTAATGCGAGTTATTTATTAAGTTGTACTGCTGTTAAAACTGATTAGCCTTGACGTTGCTTGTGACGCAGGTTTTCGCAAATGACCATGACGCGACCCTTGCGGCGAATGACTTTGCACTTATCGCAAATCTTCTTAACGCTTGGATTAACCTTCATGTTTATTGCTCCCCTTGTTACTTATAACGATAAATAATTCGACCCTTTGTTAGGTCGTACGGACTCATTTCAACGATCACACGATCGGCAGGAAGAATACGAATGTAGTTCTTTCGCATCTTGCCGCTAATGTGAGCGAGGACTTTGTGTCCGTTAGTTAGCTCCACGCGAAACATTGCGTTAGGTAAAGCTTCAGCAACGGTGCCTTCCATTTCGATGGCGCCATCTTTTTTAGCCAAGCTGTACCTACATTTCTGTTTAAGCGTGAAACAAGCGAACTCGTAGTTTAGGGCTCGGGCTCAAATAAGGGAAATCCACCTAATGAACTACATCGCTGTAATTCAGGCCACAGATCAGTTGCGTTTTACGCTGAAAATGGAGCTGGCAAGCAAGACCGCCAAGCCGATGAAAACAGCCCCTGCCCCGGATGCTGCGGCCAAGGTTCCGGCGGCCGCCGGCACCAGGAATTGGCCGAATCTATTGCCCATCAAACGAGCAGAAACTGCAAGTGCGCGCTCGCTACTTTCGGTTTTTTGAGAAACCAATGACATGGTTAATGGCTGTCCCACACCTAGAGAAAAACCTGCAATAAAGACTATGGCACCTAATGTAATTGGCGTATGAGCAAATGCCATCGCACCGCAACACAGCGTTGAAATAATCGTGCTCCACCACAACAATTGAAAAGTTGAAAAACGCTGGCTTAACCGTCCGAGGAAAAAGCGAGACATCATTGTTGTTCCCGCACGAATGGCAAGGATTGCGCCAATTGCGTACGGAGAGAAATTGTTCTCTGTTCCAAACAGCGGCAAGAAAACAACCAAAACATCAGCTACCGATGAAATTGCTAGCGAAACATAAATTGCCGCCATGATGCCTGGGCGCTTAATCAACTTTGCTGCCGCTCTAAATGTTCCTTCGGTGTTCTCTTTTGCTTCAACTGTTGGCCTTTCATTTCGCCATCTGATGACAGGAACAAGTGCAATGATTGTTAGCACCACAGCGAGTAAGAAAGCATTCGAGGTTGATTCTGGAAGAGTTCCGTTTGATCCTGCAACAATGCTTGCAATGATTGGTCCCAACATATGACCAACTGATGCACTAAATGTATAGAAGCCAAAGTATCTGTCATAACTTGCACGTGGTGCACGCAAAGCAACCATTGACTGCCCGCCAACCATACAAGCCAAATGTGCAATACCAGCTGCAGCGGTTGCGATACCCAGAGTTACAAGGTTGTTTGCAAAGATCAATGCACCGGAGGTAAGCATCATCGCGACAGTTCCATAAATAATGAACTTGGCTTCACCTAATTTGCCAACCAAAGATCCAAATTGCAAAGCAAGTAAAACTGGAAAGAGTGCATACAAAGCTGCAATCAAGCCAACTTGAGCAGCATTAGCATCTAGTTCAATTGCACGATAAGTAATCATCGGGCGAAGAACGTAAATTGTTGCCTGGGTAAGCGTGGATGAAACCAGAAGTGGCTTCGCCCAGGGCAAAAGCTTTTCTGAACTCATTTACTTTTTGTTAGCTAACTTCTTCTTGAAGTTCCAAACTAGTGGACCGGTTATTACAAAAAATAAGACAAGGTAGAGGACTTTTGAGAGCGATGTTGCATAGAGAGCGCCGATATCCCCAGCACCAATTTGCAATGCACGTCTCATTTGTAGCTCTGCCATTGGACCAAGAATTACCCCAATAATCAGTGGGGTGATTGGAACCCCAAATCGACGGAATGCAAAACCAATGACTCCAATTCCTAGTGCGATCCATAAATCAAAAATTGCATTGTTGGCAACATATGCACCCATTAGTGCAAAACAAGTAATACCCGAAAACAGATAAGGGCGTGGAATTTTCAGTAACTGAGCCCAAACTCTTACAAATGGAAGATTCAGTAGCAGCAAAAGAGTGTTTCCGATAAACAAGGAGGCAATCAGGGTCCACACAATGTCTGGATTAGTAACAAACAAAAGTGGACCCGGTTGAATGTTATATGACTGGAAAGCGACTAAAACTACTGCAGCTGTTGCGGTTGTAGGTAAACCAAGTGCCAACAATGGAACTAATGCACCCGCAGCATTTGCATTATTGGCAGCCTCTGGGCCAGCAACACCTTCAATAGCGCCCTTACCGAATTCCTCTTTATGTTTTGACAGCTTTTTTTCTGCGGCATAACTTAAGAAAGTTGGAATTTCTGAACCACCGGCAGGGATTACTCCTAGTGGAAATCCGATCGCGGTTCCTCGGAGCCATGGGCGCCATGAGCGCTTCAAGTCCTGGCGAGTCATTAAGGCTCTACCCTTCATGGGAATAATGCTCCAGCCAGTATTTTTCGCACGACCTGCGATATACAACGCTTCACCCAGTGCAAATAAGGAGACAATTACTGTAACCGTTTCTATTCCATCAATTGCATGAAGATTTCCAAATGTAAGTCGCACCGCACCTGATTGAAGATCTGATCCAACTAATCCAAGAGTTAGGCCAACTCCTAATGCCGCTAGGCCTCTGATCATTGAGCTGCCCAAAAGAGTTCCTACGGTTGTAAAAGCAATAAGCATTAATGCGAAATAATCTGCGGCGGTTACGGCAATAGCCCACCCGGCAAGAGATGGCGCGGCAAAAGCCAGAATTAGTGTTGCAATTGTTCCTGCGACGAAGGAGCCAACAGCCGCTGTCGCAAGTGCCGACCCGGCGCGACCGCGTTTAGCCATTTGGTGGCCTTCAAGAGCGGTGATTACAGAGCCTGACTCGCCAGGGGTGTTTAACAGAATAGAAGTTGTTGATCCGCCGTACATCGCGCCGTAATAAATGGCAGCAAACATAATCAATGCAGATGCTGGACTAACGGTGTAGGTAATGGGCAAAAGTAAGGCAATTGCTAGCGCTGGTCCGATACCCGGCAAAACACCAACCAATGTTCCAAGGATTGTTCCGAGCAGGCCGAACATTAAATTTGTAAGCGTTAGCGCGCCTGCAAAACCATTGAGCAGAGATTCAAAGTTACTCATCACAATCCGCCCATAATTCCAGAAGGAAGATTCACGTTTAGTCCACGAGTAAAACTGAAATAAACAATTGCAGAGAAAATTACGGAAATAATCAAATTCTTAACTACATTTTTGGCACCAAATGCAAATGAAACACCAAAAAAGGCAACTGTGGAAGCAACTATAAAACCCCCGCGCTCAATCAGCAATGGATAGGTTGCCATCGAGCCCGCCACCACCAATAGAGTCTTGAAATCAGTTTTTTCAATTGTGTCACCGAATTCAGTTCCCTCTGGCTGACCAAGATTTCCACGCAAAACCTGAATGATGATTCCAATAGAAACTAAGATCAAGAATCCTGAAACTAGGTATGGGAAAATTTGTGGACCAACTGTGCCCGATGCCGGAGGCACCAACATATTCGCAGTGTCAAAAACAACAATTATGCCAAGAATCAAGAGAGAGCCCGCAAATGCGAGCTCTCCCTTGATGCTTTTGATATTCAATTGTTTATGCCAGACCAAGTGATACAAGGGTGGCAGTGATGTCCTTCTTCTGATCTGCTAAGAATGAAACGAAATCCTTACCGTAGAGGTTTAGATTCTGCCAATCTTTTGAAACCAGAGTTGCCTTCCACGCAGCTCCTGCACGTGTAACGTCAACAGCCTTCATCCAGTTAAGGCGTTCTGCCTCTGTAAGTGATGATGAAGCGCTTAGACCACGCCAGTTACCAAACACAAATGGAATCCCTTGCTGTGTCAAGGTTTTTCCCTTGATTGAAGCAAGTGGCTTTGCTGATGAAAGAGCAAGCACGCGTAGAGTTCCAGCCTTTACCTGCGCTGTGAATTCAGATGTTCCTGATACGCCAGCAACAGCTTGCTTGCTGAGAACAGAAATAATTACTTCTCCACCTCCACTGTATGGAAGATAATTCATATCAGTTGCTTTCATACCATTTTTTTCAACCAATAGACCCATGAATACGTGGTCAACAGTTCCCTTAGATCCACCAGCAATTACTAGCTTTGGGTTGGCCTTAATGTCATCAAGTAATTGATTAATGGTGCGGTACTTAGAGTTAGCGGGAACAACAATTGCTTCCCACTCTCGCATCAATCCTGCAACATTTGCAGAACTCTCAAGTTTCAACGCTGACTTTGTAGATGCAACTCCTGCAACCATTGCAAAGCCATTGATAAGGGAGACGTCATTGCGAGCCTTTTGATCCTGGAAGTACCCAAGACCGACCGTGCCTGATCCGCCAGACTTATATGAAACTGTGTAATCCGAAAGCATGCCTTCTGCCTTCATTGCATCTGCGAAAGCAATAGCAGTTGTTCCGTAGCCACCGCCAACACCTGAGGCTGCAACCCACTCAAGCTTTGTTAATGCTTTAACATCCTTGTACCACCATTTTGTTTGGCCCTTGTATGAGCCTGTTGGTACAACCATGCATGTTAAATCTGAGCCTTCAACTCCACGGCCTTTTGCAACCTTGTTAGTTTTTGCTGATGCCGCTGTGCAGTCATCACCAATTGTTGCCTTGTCTGCTGGCTTCACAGCAGCTTGTGCTGGAAGCGATGTGCCCACCAATGCAGCAACTGCAGTTGCCGCAATAGCTAGGCGGATAAAAGAGGTCTTTCTCATCGATGAGTTCTCCATATTTTCCGGCCCCCGAGGGTGAGGGATGGAGTGAAACTAGTCGTTA